>NZ_JBSPKW010000010.1:0-212774 GCF_053848065.1 Mesorhizobium sp. BHscii
CGAGTGCTCACACTACTTCAAAAACTCCGGCTATGACCGAAACTAATCTCATCCCGCTCTAGCGCCGCTCAGAGCCCCAGACTGGGCATATGAACGCCACATCCCGCGTCGACGTGCCCACAAGTCAAATGACTTCATGGCATTGACTCGGAAGATCAAGACCGTAACGATAATCCAAAGGAACGCCGCTGCCCAGAGCGACCCTGAAAATTGCGCCCCGACGACGGCTTGCGTGGTCAAAAGCGGCAGCAGCACCAAACGCCTGTCGGCCAAGAACTTTACCGCCATTGCTATCTTCACAAAAACCGCGGCAAATATCGCCATTCCGAGAAGCCCCATGGCTTGAAGGATCTCCACGAAAATATTGTGGGGATATCCGTACAGAGGAAGGGTCGTTCCGTAGCCAAACAACGGGTTTTGCAGAAATAGTTCCCACGAAAACGCAATCGATCGCAGACGCGCCAACCCTGAATTGGTTTCTGCTGTTCCAGTCGACGTCAAATGGAACTTATCGAGCAACGGCGCCATATCCACAGTCGCCAACGCCAATACTACGCCGGCCAGCAACAACCAACCCATGATGATTGTCGTTAATCTGGGACGGAGCATGGGAAACAACATGATGCAACATGCCAGGGCGACATATGGACCGCGAGCACCAGCCAGATACATAGCGAATGCCGAGACGGCCGCTACTGCAAAAATTGCGAATTTCAGGATTTTTCCTTGGGAAATTCTTATCAGAGTGTATGAGGCGATCAGTGCAGTCAGACCGGCGTGGCCTATGGAAATGGGATTCAACCGTTCGAAATTAAGTCGGTCCGAGTTATCGAACCTCACAGCACTGGAACCACTATACTGGAGCCAAACGATACCCGCCATGCTCAGTGCCCCAACAGCAAAAAGGGCCCATGCCACGTTGGTCTCCGACCATCTGTTTGTTGACAGGGCTAGAAAAACCGTAGGCACGATCGAAGTGACTATGGCAAAAACAAGGGCGTTCGATTCCCCACTGATGTCGTAGTCAATGCCGAGCTTTAGCATATAAAGTCCGGCAAAGGACAATAGCCATATGTCTCCGAACCGCCATGCCTTTTGCCGGTCTGAAAACAAAAACGACAGCCCACAGAGGCAAACCACCAGAATGCGAAAAGCGATCGAAAATTTGTCATCTGCCCGTGCGGTCACCGATGAAAGGACTCCGACCAACGGATAGCCGGCAATCGCGAGGGCAAAGCTCCAGGCCCACAAATCCTTATAGATCGGAATGGGTCTACTGACATGCATGACGATGACTGCACCTTTGAAACAGCAAGATGGATACCATGTCTCTTCCAGTCGAGACAATGGGCTGGCGCCGGCCAGCTAATGCGCGTCGTCCAAAGTCAGTCCTTCGGATTTTCGTTCCAGTTCTCGGGCTGACAGGTGGGATAGTGCTCCCAGGTGACCCGCTAGGCCAGTTCGAGAAACCGCTCATATTGGCGTTTCTTGCTGTATTCTTCACGGATCGCGCGGTTTCCCGCCCATCCGATCTTGTCCCAGCTCCCGCTATCCAATTGCTGTTCGATCTTATCCAATGCCTCCTGCGGTTGCTCGTAGACGACCATGGTTTCCCCGTCGCGCATCGGCGCGGGATAATTGCCGGAATCGGATATAAGCAGAGCGCCAGCGCCCATCGTCTCGAAACAGCGCATGTTGCCACGGTCCGGACCCGCCATGTCGATCGAGGCGTTGACCACGACCTTGGCTCTTGCGAGTTCGGCATACATAGCGCGACCGAATACGGGAGGCGCACTGACATCGCGGATGGCACGCGGGCGGCGCACTGCTCTCAGGGGACCGAACCAGCCAAGCGGCGTCTCGGCGAGCGGCGTGTAGCGTGACAGATCCAGATGGAAAACAACGTTGCAGCGGTTGGAAAGACCTGCGACAGCTTCTAATATCTGCCTTCGGCGCTGATGATGGCGGCTGTAGCCGCCGAAGAAAAGGACATCGATGTCCCGGTTCCGATTCACGGCCACGGCGTCGAGCTCCGGATCGTGAGCGGGAAAGAAGTGAGCCGTCCTGGCGCCCTGCTCTTCCCAAAGCTTTCGCATCGACTGGAAATTGCAAACGACTAGGTCATAACCGGAAAAATCAATCCTGCCAGGTGCTGCGCGCCAAGCAATCTTTCGCTTCACATGCCCCGGCAGCCGGCGCACGAAAGAGGCGTCGTAACGAAATGGATCAAGATTGTAGAAGATGTCCGTCTTGTGATGCTCGATCTGGGCAAGAAGGATATCGGCCAACGACGCATGTTCGCCAAGCCCGTGTTCGAGCGCCCATGCCCGCTGCAGCGATTCGTCGTCCCCGTTCGTAAAGAAAGCTTCAGGGCTGCCGGCGTGCACCGGCGACAGAATATGCGCCGCCCCGTAGCGGTCGTTCAAAAACACTTCTTTCTGCCGGTCAAACCCATGAACGCCCGCCACAAGACCAGCGAGTCTAGTGCGATAGCTTGGTGAAATCCCGGAGTTTTGAAAAAGTCGCATGGCTGGTTCCTGTTGGAATTCAGTCTCGGGGTTCTTGTGCGCTGATAATGATCCGTCGACCGATCAGTTGGCGGCTAACGCAGTATCCGGCAGTCCTGCGTTAGCCTCTCCCCGAAGAGGTGGGCCTGATACTTTTTCAGCTACGAGAAGATAACCCATCGGCATGCTCTCGCGAGTCGCAAGCCCCAATTTCCTGACAGGCGGCAATGCACGCATCAGCGTAGTCAGCCAATAGATCGAATTGGCAATCCGGGGCCGAGACGACACCGCCTTCGTGGCGAGATCGGAAAGAACATCTGTGACGCCGCCGTAGGACGACAACTCGATTGTGCTTAGGCCCGCCTTCGTCGTCATCCGCTCCAATCCAAAGCGGGTGTAGCGATGATAGTCGTGGGGGATCTCGTGCAGCCAGTAAAGAAACGGCACGCCGATTATCAATTTACCGCCAGGCTTCAAAGCCCGGGCAGCACTGTCGAACAAGGCCTGTGGCGTATGCAGATGTTCGATAACATCGCTGGCGATGACCGTATCGAAAGTCCCTTGCTCCAGGACCAACTGCTCGTTGAGGTCAGCGAACAGGTCGACGTAGGCGGCGCCATGTGCACTGCCCGGCCAATCGACGCAGAAGACATCACTGACATAGTCGCGGTAGATCCCGTAAAGCGGAACAGCCCCACAGCCCAGATCGGCGAGACGGCCCTTCGCGTGAGTAGCGATCGCAGCAGCATAGACGGACGCCAACCGATCGGCGATCAACCGCGACCGCGCCGGCACCTCCTTGCGGTTCGAGCGCCAAACACCCTTACTGGTCCGTTCGAACTTAGTGGGCTTCCACTGGTCGACATTCTTCATTGAACCTGGCCTTCAGCGAAGTCGAGAGGTTCCGCTATGGCCGGCAGCACCATGGCATGTCGAAGGCGATCGCGCGTGTGCCGTTGAGTGAAACGATCCAATACACGCTGCCGCCCGGCATCCCCCATCCTAGCAGCACGGAGAGGCTCTGCCAGGAGACTGGCAAGCGCCTCTGCCGTGCTTTCGATATCGTGCTCTTCTACAAGTATGCCGGTCTCGCCATCGACAACGGCCTCTGGAATGCCGCTGTGACGCGTCGCCACAACGGGAAGTGCGCTTGCCATTGCCTCCAGGATCGATACCGGCAGGCCTTCCATATCTCCATCACGGGCCGTCACTGAGTGCTGCACGAAGATTGCAGCGTTCTGCATCATGCCCTGCACAAATTCCGTGCTTCGATAGCCGTGAAAAATGACCCGATCCGACAGGTTCTCCTGCTCCACCAATGCCTTGGATTGCGCCATCAAGGGCCCATCCCCAACCAGATCAAGTCGTGCCTCGGGAAACCTTGAAGCGATCCGGGCGAACGCCTCGATGGTGAGATGTGGTGATTTCTTTTCAACGAACCGCCCAACGACAAGGAGCCGACCGCGTTCACGCTTCGATGGTGTGAAACGCTCGGGCAAAACTCCGCATGGACTGACGTGCAGTTTCTCATTCGGACAGCCGATTTCAATCAGACGGTCGGCGATGAAACGTGATGGCGTGATGATGCCGTCTGCGATTGCGAAAAGACGCCGGTAGCGACGCCGCCATAACCGGCTCCTGAGCATTACGGTAGAATCCGCCCCATGGGCGTGGGCGTACAATCGCACACCGGCGCGGCGACAAGCGCTAGCAAACAGCGCGCCTTTTGTAAGATACTCAACAAGGGCGGCCTCCACGTTGTGGGCCTTGAAAAATTCAACAACCCTGTCCTCGTCGCTCCTCGACATTCCCTCACGAACATACGCAAACCAGAACGAGCGCGCCGGATTAACAATGCGGCCAGGCAGTAGGCTAAGCGGCGACGACCCCGGAATCCCGGAAAGAACCGGATAACCGAATTGATCGGCACCATCCGGCCCCTGGCAGATGAGCACGGTCTTACCGGGCGCGAGGTGGCGAGCATGATCTCGAATAAATGTTTCAGAAGGGGTGTCGAAGAATTGCGAGATGACCGCAATCATGAGGACACCGCCTCCAGCTGCAACTCCGCCGGTGCAAATCTTTTTTTGAGAATACCGACCGTGGATAGAGCACTGTCGCGCAACGCAAGTGTCCCGTCCCACGATCTTTCTGCTACCAGTTCCTGGTTTTGCCACCAGTGCTCAGCGAGATTGCAAAAACTATCCGGCTCAATCTTATCGATGAAAGTAACGTATTCCTCCAAATCAAGTGATCGGAAAAGATCCGCCGTTTTCCTCTCGTAGCAGATCGGCAAGACCGGAACGCCTCGGCAAAGGCACAGAATGCACATGTGCATGCGCGTGCAGATGGCGCCATCGAATTCGTCAATCTTGCGAAGCAATGCTTCGGTGTCCCTGAACTGCGAATCGACGACCACGCTGCTTCGAACGCGATCCGGCAGATACTTCAAGATATCGCGCGCCGTGCTTGAGTCATTGAAACGATACTCGGGAACCCCCTGGCAGGTCGAAACAAACGTCACTTCGGCCCCGACCTCCTCCACGAACCACGCTGCCGCTCGGGCTACCGATTGGTGGTATTTCGCTCGGCCGACCTCCGGGTCTCGCTCGCCAAAATCCGCCCACGGTCGCACCGAAACGGCGATCCTCGGCCGACGTCCCGGCCTCGCAACCCGCGATGCTGCGCGCCGCCTCTCGATCTCGTCCTGATCGGCCAGAATGAATACGCTATCTGCTACTTCCTCAATATTATCCGTGTGTCCGACAAGCTCTTTCGCGAAAGCCATGGATTTCCGGTCTCTCACCAGTATGAGAGGGCTTTTTCTCAGAACGTCCGCAAGTCGGTGGAAGATGCGATCATCGCCGAATGGACCCATCGATTGCGTGAAAAAAATCGGCGGCTTTCCAAGATAAATGTCTCTCTCATACTCTGGCAGACGAAGGGCGACCGACCCCCGATGTTTCCTTGAAAGGTAGGTGCCGCCTGTCGAAACAATAAGATCTGCCGCGATGTACTCTCGCAAAGCCCGGGCAACCGCGCCTCCAAACCTGAGGTATTTCAACCATCTCAAATACCGCTCTACAAAAATCATGGCGATTAGAATCGAATAATTCAAATCGAACTCCAGTCGCCCTTTGGTCAATCTATTCACCAATCGTACAGTTCTGCTCTTACGAATCTGTGCCGAAGGAAAGCAAATAAAGGTGCTGTCCGGGTAATACCGTTCAGCGATTTGCGCGTCCATGTCCGCAAAAACGATCTCAGTATCGTCTCCGAACGCTGCCTTAAGAATCCGTTTTGTCGCGACCTGAATCGCAGCGTCTCCGCCGTTCAGGAAAACAGTGGTTTCGACGATGATTTTCAATGCCTTAGGCCCTCTGCATGTACGTCTTTGTCCAGAAAGAGCCGCATGTCCCCCAACATGGAACCGGCGAAACGATACGGAGCAACAACAAAAACCGCGTAGACTATCGTGGCGATGATAGACTTTAACACGATGCCGCGCTCAGCCAGCAGAGACAGGACCATAGATGAGGATCCGATCGAATCCCCAACATGGAAGAAGGCGACGAGCACAATGTAAGCAAAGAAGAATGGAGCCGCCGCCTTCACAAGATCCTTGAATCTCAACTTTGTATCTCTTGTTGAATAAATCCAAAGCACTGGGGTGAACACCCAAGACGTTATGCACCACGCGACAGCAACTCCGGGAGCTCCCCATTGGATGGCAAACAAGAATGACGCAAATCGGATGGATGACGAGAAGATGGAAAATACAAACAGCTCGCTGGCTCGCCCCAAAGAGATCAACGCCCAACCACCAAACTGACCGGAAATACTCGTAATGAGAGACAAAGAAAGTATCATCAAAATCGTACCAGACTTTGACCAGTTTTCTCCATAGACAATCTTTACGATTTCTTGTGCATTGATCGTAATCAGAATGCACAACATCGTGTTTATCATGAGTGCAAGCCGCATGGCACTGAGATAGGTTCTAGCCCATTTGTCGGGCTGAGCTTGAAGGCGGCTCAGCATCGGAATGATAACCGAGCCGATTGGTCCGCTGACGAGCGTCACCGGTAACATGAACAGTGAGTAGGCGCGGGTATAGTATCCGAGTTCGTGAGGACCGGATTTCCAGCCGACCAGCACGTTGTCGGATTGGCGGTTGATGTAGTTTGTGAACTGGGACCCACTGTAACTGATCCCAAAACTAATGGCCGATCGTGCATTGTTCCAATTGGCGACCTTGGTCGGACGCCATGGTGAAAGTATCCACTGGCCAATCGTGCCAACAAGAGCCGTTGTGAGCGTCGCCGCGGCAAGCGACCAATATTTGAAGTCCCCGCCCCATGCCATCGCAATACCGACAGCAAACCCACAAAAGAGGCTGCCAAGATTCACACCGTGCAACGACATCCAACGCATGTTGCGAATCAGTAGCGCCTTGTGCTGGGCACCGGCCGCAGTGATCGGAATGGCGATCGCCAGAACCAGGATAAGGTGAAAGACGCGAGGATCATTGAAAAGCCAGGTTGCGACCGGCGCGGTCAGCCACGCCAACAGCATGAGAGCGAAGCCGACGCCAAGATTAACGAAAAACAACGCGCTGACGGTGTCATGATCAACCTCCTTGCGTTGGATGGTCACCATGGACAGACCCAAGTCAGCAAAGACTCCGACAACCGCCGTGGCGGACGCCGCCATGGCCACTAACCCGAAGTCGTCGGGCTGGAGTAAACGCGCCATCAGCGCCATATAGCCGACCTGTGTGAGAAGAATCAAAACCTGAGCACCAATGGCCATGATGCCGCCAGATGCCGTGCGTCTCCCGAGATCGCGCGTCAGGTGTTCACTGGACAGTGCCTGTTGGGAGGCTGGAGGGATTGGTGTCAACGTTCGTACTCTTTGCCCCTGGCGGGGTTCCACCGGCGCAACACGCCCATTCGCCAGAGGATGTCACGTACTGAACCGCCGACGTGATGGCCAAGACGGTCGGCATCAGCGTCAGTGCGGTCGGGCGCATTTCGAACGCACAAAGAACTCCAGCCAGACCGCTTGCAACAGCTCAAGCTCTTCAGCGATCCAACGTTCGTCGACAAATTGCGCAACTTCGGTCCGGTCTACATCGATCTGCGGCGCATGCCATCGCGTTGGGGGCGGAACGCAGAAATTACAAGCTTCGCAAATATCTTCATCGAAAGCCCCCCCAGAAGGTCAATTCTACCGCTCTTAACGCTATCAAAATAGGCTTTTGCAAAGCGCAATATATCCCCTCTTCCCAAAATATCTGAAAGTTCAAGGTATGCCATCAATGAGATGTGCTTACTATAAAAATTATCTATATTAATTTTTCCTCTATACTTACTATATACTTGTCCTAACCCATGCAAGCGCGTGCTCTCGTCCTTTGAAACGCTATATCCTCCATGGAGCGTATAGATAGTAAACGGTTCATGAATGTTATGAAATTTAACTTCGTTCATAGCCATCCGAAACCAAAGATCCCAGTCTTGGAAACTGGATAGTTCGGAGTCGAACCCATCCACTGCATCCAGGCACGCCTTTCTCACAGAGACAGCGCTTGCGGTATGCAGGGCAAAAGAGCCTTCGGACATTGCCGTTACGACGTTTTCCGGTACCGGTCGGCCAAAGGCGAAAGTATCTTTCCTTTTACCGCTATCGTGACGTACGATCGCGCCCGAATAGACTACGCCGATATCTTGATTTGCAGCGTGTGCAGCTAAATGTCGTTCGACCTTATTTGGTAACCAGTGATCGTCATCATCAAGAAAAAAGACAATTTCTCCGGAAGCGTTCTTGATGCCAACGTTCCTTGCTTCACCACCTTTCAGTCGTTTGGAGCAGGAAATCACGCGAATGGTATCGTCTCGTACGACCTCATCAAGCCGAAAAATCTCATCGTACTCATCCGGATCGGAGACAATCACTAGCACCTCATCAGGTCTAGAGGATTGCTCCGAAACGCTTCTCAACGCTCTTCGAAGCATTGGAATCCGCCTAAAAGTTGGAATAATGACGCTGACCGAAAACTTGCTCATCCGTCTGTCTTCCTGAGTATTCCGGATGGATTGTTTTTGAATCCCATGCCGCATTCCGACAGAGATCCGGCAGTGTGCGTGTTTACGCCACTGCCAAGACAACCGACGATTTGAACGACTTTCACTGAGCAGCCTCGCCTGTATTGCCGTAGCCATCCCGGAAGAAAAGCGCATCGATCTGGTTAAGCCGACAGGTTTGCGGGTTGCGGAATCCGATCCAGATGTCCCACAGGCCGAAACCCTGCTCGGCCATCCACTGCTGTACCGCGATCCCCGAAGATTGCCCGGCATAAAGATCGACCAGCGAAAGCTCGACGAGAATGCCTTGGACGTGCGGCAGGATTGCGCGCGCGCCCTCGAGAACCAAGGCCTCGCTGCCCTGAACATCGATCTTCAAGAAGACATTGCGACCGGTCAGATCGAGCTCGGACCAAAGCGCGTCGAGCCTCTGCGTTTCGACCTCGATCTGCTTGTCGACCTTGACCCGAGGGGCCGCCTTGACGAAGCCTCCGAGCGGCTCGAGCAGGGAGCTGCTGGCAGAGCCCTGCGTTACATAAAACGTCGCCCTGCCCGTTTTGTCGCCTAATGCCAAACGCGGTGCGACAGACCATCGGTCCCCGAACGCTGCGGCCGCTTCAATCAAGAGCGCGTGCTCGTCGGGCAGCGGTTCGAACGAGATGATACGCCCCTCAAACCCGTTCTTGAAAAGCTCCTGGGCGAATTGCCCCCGATTGGCGCCTACATCGAGAACCGTATCGATCCCGTGCCTGCGCAAGAAATGAAGGAAACGAAGGTCATCGCGCGAATTCAGCCCGTTCAGCCGGATTTCCAAGCCAAACCGTCGGCCGACGTCGCGTAGAGCCTGTTTAGTTTGCGATCTCATGGTGTTCCATTTGATGCCGGAGATTTCTTGTTTCTGCCATTATCGGTGTGGTTCAGCCTTGCCGCCAATTGCTTCGGCAAAGTCATTGTCACGATTTCCAAGTGCGGCGCGCAAGCGTGCCACCGATTGGTCCCTGCATGTCATTGTTATATTGTCGGACTGCGGTTGCGCGTCCGCTTGGCTGATTTTCATGAGAATCGCCGCGCCCTCTTCAATATCATCGAATGCGCAACGATGGACCGGATATTTGAGATGCGACGCAATTGTATCAACATTCGACCCCCGCCGCACAATGACTTGTTTGCCAAGCTGCATGGCGCGGCCGAACAGTCCAGAAGAAGAATCATAGGACGGGTCGTAGCAGGCCCATAGACACGTAGCGCACAGCTTCGCAGACAAAACCTCGTCATCAGTCAGATAGCGGTCGATCACCAGGCCGCCAGCCTCGCTCACCAGCTCTGCGAACCGCTTCTGATCTGCCGGGACTTTGCCGGCGACGACAATCATCAGCCGGTGTGTGATGGCAGGCTTGGCTTGCAAGATTTTGGCAAGGAACGGAAACCCTTTCATGACGGACGGTCCGCCAAGAAACAAGAGGATGGGGCGACCCCGGGCCTTCCGTTTCACGTCCTGCGCAAGTGCGCTGTCGGGCCAATCGGCGTTCTCGATCTTACTGTCCAAATCCCAAAACTGCGGATCGTAAATCCAGTCGTCCGCCACGCTAGCGAACCGTCGATCGAGATAGAAGGGCAGGATCGAGAGCAAGGTCACGCTGCGCAGCCGCTTGAGGAAGCGAAACGCGTGGCGCCGCACCGTGGTTTTAATGAAGCCCCCGATGAAGCAAAGCCTCGGACTCATGAAGATCGCGACCGTGTTGCGACCGAGGACGGCGCGCAAAATGGCTACGGCAAAAAAGAACGCAATGTCGTCCTCAAGCGTGGCAAACAGCACTGCGTCCGCGGTCAGAAGCGTCCTCAATGTCGAAATGCCGCGGGGTTCGATGAGTCGCGTGAGCCCCGTTATACCAGATAACGTCTCAACATAGGATTCGCGGTGCCCACCGGGCGAGCCCACGGTTACGAAGCCACGGCTAACGATTTCGTCCATGGATGTTGGGAGACTTGCTCTCACTTTGGTTTTGACCATCTGCCGCCAATCTTGATGGGTGGAACCGTACGGGGACCTGGCATCCAGCCAAATGCCATCTGCCGCAATCTGCCGCGCTTGCTCTGCTGTGCGGCATAAAATCCTATGATCGTGCAGAACGATATCCAAAGGCCGGAGCGGCCCCAAATGGCACCGGAGAACATGACTTGTCCGAGTTCCTTGAAGAAGATTACGGCCCAAACGGCGATGGTCGGCGTGTGGCGGTCCCCATGGAACCGAAAAGGTCGAGAAAATTGCCGGAGTCAAGTGCCAGAAGTCAGCGAATATCCCTAACGGCCGCCTTAAAGTCGATGGTCGAGACCAGGCCGTCCCGGAAAGCTGCGTTGTAGGTCAAATTTCCCGTCCCAGATCGCCGGCATGCCACCGAGATAGACTGCCCACATCGAAAAGGTCGAACGGGAAGCGATCACCACGCGCGCCCGTGACAGATTGTGCATCGCGGTGAGCGCATTACCGCTCGGATCCATCGTAAGATCCGGTATCCCCAATTCGCGCTTGACGAAGTTCACATCGCCATCCGTAAAAAGCGCAATTCGCGGATTTGCGGTGCCAACGAGCCGCCGTGCTTCTGCGAGTGCGGCGCGATACCAATCGAAGGGCAACCGGACATTATTGCCCCCCTGATCACTACCAGACTGCGCGAAATCACCAAGCCGGATGTGGAGCCCGATGTCATAAGCATCATCCATTACTCCGACGCCGCGGACCGTGTCCTTGAGCCACGCCGACACGATTTCGCCATGACCGGTGAGGTCATGGAAATAACCCTTTAGGCCCGAATAGCGCACCGTAACGCCGATCTCGCTGCGATAGGCATCTTCGTCGACCTTCGGATGCCACTGAGCTTGCGCCCAATCGCGCCACTCGGCACCCGTGCGGCTGCGTATCACGTTGCCGTAGGTTCGCGTGTCCCGTTCGCGGCGGAGGAATGTTCCAAATTTGAGCTGCCTCAGTGTCGGATGAACGAAGGTGCCGCCGTGAACCTTCTGCCCGATCAACGCGCGAGCAATTGGGAAGAGAAGATTGCCTAGGCCCGGCCCAGGAGTACGAATGACACCCACGTCCCATCGGCTAAGAACCGGCAGGTGCCAGGGCCCTTCTCTGGCCTGTTCATTGTTGCACGCCAATCTAGCCAAGCTTTCGGACGGCCAAAAACTGATCATTGAGCACGGAAAGTCTCCATTGTGTCTCCGGCAGCAGGGTTTCCAGTCGTTGGATCACTTCCGACTTCCTTGGCCATCCCGGCTCGACGCCAAAGAGTCGGAAATCATCGACCACAACCGCAACAAAATTTGAAATGAAAGGAGCGATGAGATCGAGTTCCTTCAGCACCGGCTCCGGCTCGTCGCCCTGTCCCGTTTCGCCACCGCTGAAGTGCCCGTCGAGAAAGATAAGGGCCTTGTCCACCCGTGTAGCAATTTCGGGCAGTAGCTTGGCGCCGTCGCCGAGCAATAATTCCACATTTTTCCGTCCAGCACAGCGCTTGCTGGCTTGATGATACAGCGCTTCGTCAATTTCGACTGAGATCACCCTCTCGAACAGGTGAGACATTCGCTTTGTGGTGACACCTTTATAGGAACCGATTTCCACTGCAGTCGTGGCGCCAGTCATGTCCCTGCAGGTTTTCATATTGTGCAACTTCGTTAGCGAATGCGGTACAAACTGTCGGTTGCGCAGCTTTGCAATCAGGTCGAGGAAATAGCCTCCGATCGGCTCCAAAATGCTCTTTGGATCGTTCATCAGATGGGTTTCTTCATGATTGATTTACGGCTTGTTTCGATAAAAATTGCCCCAATTTCCGCGCCGGCTTCGCAACCAGCGCGTAGTCGACAGCACCTGCTCCGAGCCAACGGCGTCGAGACCGCAGCGCTTCCAGATTATGCCCGATGTGGGAACGCAAGCTTCTTGTACTAGCTCCTCCCACCATCATGTCAACAAGGACCTGATCGACCGTCGCGACCCTAAAGCCATGAAGCTCGACGGCCCGCAGCATCCAGTCGTAGTCCGAGGAGACTTTGAGCGTCAGATCGAAGGGGCCGACCCTCTCGGCAACGCCGCGCCGAACATAGAAGGTCGGGTGAGCGGGCATCCAGCCCGAACGGAACCCATTTCGAGGTCTGGGTTCCGCCCGCCAGCGACGAACAACCCGCTTGCTGTCGTGGTTGTCGACAAAGTCGAGATGGCCGTGGACAATATCGGCGTCGGCGAGCGCCACGCTGATTTTGCCAAGCACGGACCGGTCGTGAAATGCGTCGTCCGCATTGAGAGCCCCGATTGCCTCGCCGCTGCAAAGTGCAAGGCCCTTGTTCAGAGCGTCATACATGCCTCGGTCCGGTTCGCTGACGATCTGCAGTCGTCTATCGACATAGGAGCGAACAATCGAGAGCGTTTCGTCGGTCGAGGCTCCATCGACAACTACCAGTTCTTTGTCGTCATGATCTTGGGCAAAAAAACTGTCGAGCGTGTGCCTGATCGTTGCCGCGGAATTCCGGCAGACCGTCAGGACCGAGATTTTCATGTCGACCAGGCCCAAAGTCGTTTACTGCGCCGCAACACGAATGCGATCCTCGTCCAGGCGCCGGTGCTCCGATTCCCGCTTTACCATTTCAAGGTCGGATTGAACCATTTCCTGAACCATCGCGTCGAGCGAGGTTGTTGCCTTCCACCCGAGAACGCGCTCCGCCTTCGAGGGGTCGCCGATCAGAAGCTCTACTTCAGTTGGCCTGAAATAGCGCGGGTCCACCTCGATCAGGACAGCGCCTGATTTTGCATCGACGCCTTTTTCATCAATCCCGGAACCAACCCACTCGATCTCGGTCCCGACCTCATTGAATGCAAGCTCGACAAAGCGGCGGACCGAATTCTTTACGCCGGTTGCAAGGACGTAATCGTCTGGCATTTCATGCTGAAGGATTCTCCACATGCCTTCGACGTAATCACGGGCATGGCCCCAATCACGTTCGGCAGAAAGATTGCCGAGGTAGAGTTTGTCCTGAAGGCCTAGGCTGATCGCGGCAGCCGCGCGCGTAATCTTGCGAGTGACGAACGTCTCGCCGCGCATCGGGCTTTCGTGATTGAACAGGATGCCGTTGGAAGCGTGAATGTCGTAAGCTTCGCGGTAATTCACGGTGATCCAGTAGGCATAGATCTTTGCCGCCGCATATGGCGATCGCGGATAGAAGGGCGTCGTTTCCTTTTGTGGGATCTCCTGCACCTTCCCATAGAGCTCGGAAGTCGATGCCTGATAGAAGCGCGTCTTTTTTGTCAGGCCAAGCAGCCGGATAGCTTCCAGAAGGCGTAGCGTGCCTATCGCGTCCGCATTCGCGGTATATTCCGCAGTCTCGAAGCTCACCTGAACATGCGATTGCGCCGCGAGATTGTAGATTTCGTCTGGCTGCACCTCCTGGACTATGCGGATGAGGTTCGTCGCGTCGGTCATGTCGCCGTAGTGGAGAGACAGCCTTACGTTCTTCTCGTGCGGATCTTGATAGAGATTGTCAATGCGACCGGTATTGAACGACGACGAACGCCGCTTGATGCCGTGGACGTCATAGCCCTTTGCCAGCAGGAGTTCCGCCAGATAGGCGCCATCCTGGCCAGTGATGCCTGTAATCAATGCGGTTTTTCGGCTCATTTCGTTCCCTTCGGCGGCTTTAGAAACACAACCATAGCGTTCTCCAGTCAAACGATGCAGCGTTCGACCAATGGAACCAGACTGAATTCAACTTGGCTATTATCGGGACCCAAACCCGCTTAGCATCGTTTTCAGGGTCCTTAGCACAATAACGATATCGAGCCACGGCGAGAAATTCTTGATGTAATAGAAGTCATAGTGCAGCTTCTCGATCTCGTCGTCGTCGTCCGACACATATCCCTGATTCACCTGAGCCCACCCGGAAATTCCTGGACGAACGATATTGCGGTACCGATAGAACGGCAGCGCCATCGAATAATGAGAAGACAACACCGTCGCTTCGGGGCGGGGCCCAATCCAGCTCATTTCCGAGCGAACGATATTTATCAATTGCGGCAGTTCGTCAATTCGGCTCCTGCGAAGGAAGCGGCCGAGCCGGGTAATCCTGGTATCGCCCGGCCTGGTGACGGCGAGACTGCGAACGTTTGCCGCCTCAGGTGCGCCGACCGCCATCGTCCGGAACTTGTAGACCGTAAATGATTTTCCGCCGTAGCCTAGGCGCTCCTGACGAAATATGGCGGGGCCAGGGGATTCCAACCTGATCATCAGCGCAATCAACAACAAGAACGGCGCTAGCATAATCAGTGCCAACAGGGCGCAAACCCAATCGATCGCCTGCTTGATTTTGATGTATGCCTGGTTGGGATTAAGCGAACCCAAAGTATTTTCGGACAAATGCTCGATTTCGACGCGACCCGTCAGCGATTCCCTGATCTGCTTGACGTGATAAACAGGAACGCCTGCGAGAGCCTGATCGGCTATGTAGCGCTCCCAATCGTCGGATAGCTCGGCACGAAGGTCGGCAACGACGCCGCTTACTCGGTCAACGACAATGTCGGGGGAGCCGAGCCAATGCCAGTTCACGCCGCTAATCTCTTCAAGACGACCGACAGCCCCCCCTGGAACCACGGCGAGGCTGTAAGGATCCAGGCGCCGGCTCAGGATGCTCAAACCGAAATACCAGAAGATGGACAGCGTCAAACTGCCGGCTGCCTGGAAAGCGCTATAGTCAATTCGGAACAGGAAAATTACGAGATATACAAGTCCGTAAGACAGAGCGAAGGTGGGCATAATGTAACCGGCGGCCGCGACGCCCGGCAGATTTATTATTCGCCTAAAGAAAAAAAAGCCTGCAGTATGTGCGATAATTCCCGCGAAGATCGTAATCTGAATGTTGGAATAGTACAATATATTTGGATCGGTCAGCATCCTAATCAGCGCGGGCGTTAGAATTGCAAAAGCCAATCCACCAAGAAGCTGAAATCTAATCCGGTGCAGCAGGTGCCGTTGGTTTTGCGGCTTTATGATGGCAATATTCAATTCAGAGTGCTCTCTAATGGGTCACCGAAAACCAGTCAGGAAACATTGGGAATTCCATGTAAAATTCAGAAATTCTCTGGCTCCGTGTCCATTCGCGCGCAAGGCAACCTTACGAAGCATAGCGAACACTGTAGCTGCTGCGGCAAGAATCGCTTTCGTTCTACCGGTATGCTTCGGCTCCAACAATGGCTACCGCACTCCCGGGTGAAACCCGAGAGCCGACCTTGCAACAGCTTGCATCGCATAACCGAGCGTCGATTACGGCTATGCGATCGCGACGAGTTCCCTTGAATCCATGTCAACAGGGATCTCGCCATTCATGATGGCAACCAGCACTCGCGCCCTTCCGGCTGGATCGAGCCGGTCAAGGCGACCGATCATCTCCGCGAAAGGACCTGAAAGAATCCGAACCGATGCGCCCGCAGCGAGGCCTCCGCTGAAATCAAGCAGGCCGTCCCTGCCGGTCAGAGCTATGAACCGCTCCACCAACCCCGACGGGACCGGCAATGGCCGTTCGCCCTGCATGATGAGTGAGCGCACGCCGAACGTTCCATTGACCGAACGCCACCGCTGCAGCGCGACATCGAGGGCGATGAACATGTAACCTGGAAAATAGGCCGCCGGTCGCGTCTCGATGCGTCGGGCATGACGTGTGGTCTTCTCGCGGCGAGGTGTAAACGGGTGAAACCCCTGTATCCGAAGATGCCGTTCGGCGACGTCTTCTTTTCCCGGAAATACGCTGGCGGCATACCAGCGTGCTGCGGTGCCGGTTGCGGGCCGTCGCAACGATTTAACAGCCTTACTCGTTGTTTCTTCCAGGCTAATCACGCGTCTCTTTCGGCGGTTTTCGGCATGGTCAATGTCAAGGGTTACGACAGCGTGGAGGTACCAGCAAGCAGCTATCTCGCGAAAATCAAGGCGATTCGTCTATAAAATTCCGCGAATGATCCATTAACCTTAGCCGTGCCTAATAGATGATCGAGCCGCTTTCTTTTTTGCTATGCGAGAATCGATTTCGGGCAGTTACGTCGATGTGTAGCTGCTTGGTTACGCTGGCTCGCGACGAATCGCTGGCTGTACTGGTCCTTAATCGGTCGATTTGACCATTGTGTGACGGTATCGTTAGCAAAGTGTTGCGAAGCAGATGCCGACCAATTGGCGCCGGCTTGCGTTGGCGAGAAGTTTCGACAGGCCCTCGCTGAAACAGGGACCATTCACGCAATCACATCCCTGTGGTTGCCGATCAGTGCCGCGTCCGATCCATCGACTGGAATTCAGGAGCGCTTCAGCAGCGACCAGACGGCTGGCACAAGGCTCGCCGCCAGGCCGACCTTGATCAGGTCGCCGACGATGAAGGGCACGACGCCGAACTGCCATGACTTTTCCGGGCCGATGAGTAGCGCCAGCCAGGCAAAACCCATCGCCATCATGACGATTTCGGCAACCAGAATCGCGTTGAAGAGCTTGATCGGATGGCGATCCCAACCGCGATCAGCGGCCCAACCGACGATCGCCGCCATGACAACGAAGCCAGCAAGATAGCCGCCGGTCGAGCCGAGCATGTAAGCGACGCCGATGCCCTTTTCCGGCGTGCCCTGGAAGACCGGAAGACCCATGGCGCCCTCCGCCATGTAGAGAAGCAGCGTGGCGACGCCGAGGCGCATGCCGAATGCTGCGGCGATCAGAAAGACGGCTAAGGTCTGCATCGAGATGTCGACCGGCCCGAGCAAAACTCTGGTCTTGGCCGACAAGGTCAGCACCAGCGTTCCAACGATCGCCAGCAAAAGCTGCATCGCCAGGCGGGCCGCGCCCTTTTCAGGCAGAGCGAGAGAAACAAGCGGACGCATCGTCGTTGCAATTGCCATGGTCTTCCTCATATCGGACTGCCGCAGATCGCGGCCTTGCGTTTTCCTATATTGGCTTCCGTGTTATGCGGCAATCGGTTTTGCCGTCTCTAGAACAGGGCTGAACGACATTCGCCATGGCGCTGAAATTCGACACAGACTTCGACCCGTCCTACGGCCAGGGCGTGACCGTTGCGCCCGACGTGCTTCGGATTACCGCGAAAAATCCCAGCCCGTTCACCTTTCACGGCACCAACAGCTACATCGTCGGACGCAAGACGCTGGCGGTGATCGATCCGGGGCCAGATGACGATGCGCATCTCAAGACACTGCTCGAGGTGATCGGAGACAGGTCGGTCAGCCACATATTCGTCAGCCACACGCATCGCGACCATTCTCCGCTGGCAGCGCGGCTGAAGCAGCACACCGGGGCAATTGTATTGGCCGAAGGTCGGCATCGGCCGGCCAGGCCGCTGCGCATAGGCGAGGTCAATCCGCTCGACGCCAGCGCCGACACCGCCTTTTATCCGGATATCGCGCTTCCCGATGATACGATGGTCAAGGGCGACGGTTGGGCGATCAGAACGGTACTGACGCCGGGTCACGCTGCCAATCACGCGGCTTTTGCGCTGGAAGGAACCGGTATCCTGTTCTCGGCCGATCACGTCATGGGTTGGTCGACCTCCATCGTTGCGCCCCCGGACGGCGCCATGGCCGACTATATGGCCTCGCTGGATCGGCTGATCGAGCGCGACGACCGCCTGCTGCTGCCCGGCCATGGCGGGCCGGTGACAGCGCCGCGCAGTTTCATGCGCGAGTTGAAGACGCATCGCCGAATGCGCGAACGCGCGATCCTGGAGCGGATCAGAAGCGGCGACCGGACGATCAAGGAGATGGTCGCGGCGATCTACAGAGATACCGACCCGCGCCTGCACGGCGCTGCCGGCCTGTCGGTGCTTGCCCATCTCGAGGACCTGGTGGCCCGCGGCCTCATCACCACCGACGGCGACCCGGCGATCGACGGCATATTCAGGCTGCCTGGCTAAGAGGCCGCCACGAACTCGCACTAAAGCGCGTCGCATTTGACCGGCTCAGGCGACGCGCTTTAGGTGGTTGTTTTATGCATGTCGTTATCGCAAAACCGCTGCACACTTTTGCGCGACATGCATTAGGCTCCTGAAAGCTCAGAACCGGCTGGAACGCTCTTCTGGTTGAGGCGACTTCAGACCCTGGCAAGAGCATTCCGGACTGGCCGGAAGTCGCGCGGCGGTCTCCAGCGCAACCCGCGAGGCTGTCATGGAGAGATTGGGCAGCACGTCCTCCTGCAGCAATTTCTGGCGATTGCGGTCCATATAGTCGTTGAAGCCCGCCGTCACGAACGCGCAGGGCACGAAACACGCGCCAATCTCGCGCGACAAGGTTGCCTCAGGGGCGATGGAATGGTTGAGCACATCCGCCCCCATTCCCCGATACGCCAAGGCTTCGGCTGGCGTTGTCAGTCGTGGCCCATAACAATGGGCAGCCACCAACTGCTGTTCGATGCCATGAACGCGGCATTCGGCTGGCCAATGGCGGCGGGCCGTTTCGACCAGAACCGCCGCACATCTGGGACAGACGATCTGCTTGCCCGAACAGTCGAAGCTCTGGCGGTCAGGAAGCAGTGAAAACGGGGTCTGCGTCAGTTCGATGATATCGGCGTTCACCACCATGTCGCCGGGCTGGATCGCCTTGTTGACGGCGCCAACGGTCGAGCAGGCGAGAACTTGCCGTACACCCGCTTTCATCAATACCCAGAACGCGCGGCGATGGCAGGAATGGTCGATATGGTCGCGGGGATTGCCGTGCGAATACATGCACAGCGCCCGCTTCGCTCTCCCTTCGGCTGTAATCGAGGCATCGAACTCGAGCAGCTTCCAGTTGTCGGTACGACCGAAAGGCGTTTCAAAACTCATGTCGCGCCGCAACGTGCGCACGCCATCGAATTCGACATCTTCCGGGAAGGCAAGTCCCCAGTTTGCCGATCCGGTGATGATGGCCAACCCTACCTGAGGTATATCAGTTGATTGATCCGCCGGAGCACCGGCTGCGCGATGATTTGTGGGCATGCTTCCAGTCTCGGTCAGGATTTTTGTCGAAGGGTCACAATCAGGACGAGGGCCACGACGATGACGGTCCACAATGTCGAGATCGCCGCAATGGTCGGATCGATCTGATCGCGCAGCGACACGAACATGAGCTTCGGCATCGTGCTGTTGCGACCACTTGCAACGAAGATCGAAATCACAGACTCGTCGAGCGACGTCAGGAAGGCCATCAATGTCGCCGACAACAAACTGATCCGAAGTTGCGGAACGATTATTCCGCCAATAGCTCTGGCCCAATTCGCACCGAGGCTACGCGCCGCCTGAACCTGGTTCCAGTCAAAGCGAGCCAGGGCGGGCAACAGCACAATGCACGCTACCGGAACGGCCAGCACCACATGTCCGACCAGCACACCGAACAACGTTCCGACCAAACGTTGTGCCGCCAGCACGAAAAAGAGGCCGATCGCAAGCAGGATTCCTGGGGTGATCGAGGGGGTGAGCAGGACGCTCTGGATGATCGCAGCGGTCTTCCCGCCCAGCCGATTCATTGAAATGCAGGAGAGCAGCGCAAAAGGCACCGCGATCAGCGCCGTCAATGTCCCAAGGGTCAGGCTCGTCCTCAGTGCAGCCATCCACGTTGTCGAGCCGAAGAAGTTCTCGTACCAGCGCAACGAGTAGGCGTGCGGCGGAAACTCGAGGAGATTCGACGCCGAAAACGAAAGCGGCACCACCACGAGCGTCGGCAACAACAGAAATGCCATGACAAGAGCGGCAAAGCTCCAGAGGACAATGCGGGCGAGCCTGTTTTGCGGATAGGCTTCAAGCATGGGCGGAGGCTTCCACCGTGTTCTGGGCCAGCAGGCGGCGTGCCGCCAGCAGCATCACACCGATCAGCGCCATGAGAACGAGGAGCAGAATGCCAAGGACGCTCGCCGACCCCCAATCCTGAAAGGTCGATAGCGTACGCTCGATCCGGGTAGAGAGAGGATTTACCTTGCCGCCGCCAAGCACTGCCGGCGTGATGAAAAAACCTATGGAATAGATCAGGACGATGATCGAACCCGAGAAGATGCCGCCGGCCGAAAGTGGCATTATGACGGTGCGGATGACCTGCCCGAGTGTGGCTCCCATGCTCGCTGCCGCGCGAATGAGGTTTGGGTCGATATCGCGCATCGCGGCATAAACCGGCAGCAGAAAAAGCGGCAGCATGTAGTGAACCATGCCGATGAGCGTTCCGGTGAAGTTATAGACCAGCGGCAAAGGCTCCGCTGTCAGGCCCGAACCAGTCAAAGCCGCGTTGATCAGGCCATCACGCCGCAAGAGCACGAGCCAGCCATAGGTGCGCACCAGGATAGCGGTCCACAATGGCAGCATGACGAAGGCCATCAGTACGTTGGCCACCCTTGGTCTGGCGCTAGCCAAAGCGAGTGCCAGCGGGGTGCCTAGAAGAATGCAGATCGCCAGCGTACCGAGGGACAGTTCAAGGGTTGTGACGAGCGCCGACCATGTCAGTCCGCTCGAAAGTACCTTCGCGTAGTTGCCGACAGTGTACTCACCCCCTGTGGTCAGGAAAGATTGCCGGATGATCCAAAGGATGGGCAGTATCGCCGCCAGTCCAACGATGAACAGCGCCGGGAGCGAAAGCGAAAGAAAAAACCGCCGCTCGCGGCGCGCATCCGCCACGAGCGCTGGATCCGGAGTGACGGTCACGCCATCGCTCCCGGTATCGCGTGAACCTTCGCCGCTGGTGCATATGCGGTCATCCGCTGACCGGCGGCAAGCTCGGCGCAGCCGCTGGCCAGCGCTGCCGGAATGCAGACAAGAACCTCTTGCCCACCGTCGAGCGCCAGCGTCAAAAGCCAGTTCTCGCCGCGGAACGCTTTGGCGCGCAGTATTCCTTCGAGAGCCACTCCGTCTTCCCCGACGAGCTTCGCATCAAGATGGAAGCTTTCGGCGCGAATCATCAGAGTTTCGCGTGACGCTTCGGCGCCGTCGATCCTGCGCACCGAGCCTGGCGCCACAATGTTAGCCTCGCCCATGAACTCCGCGACGAAGCGGGTCGATGGACGATTATAGATCCGCTGCGGCGTATCGATCTGCTGGATGCGGCCGGAGTTCATCACCGCAATCCGGTCAGACATAATCAGCGCTTCGCGCTGATCGTGGGTCACGTAGATTGTGGTGATCGCCAGATCATCGTGCAGGCGCCGGATCTCATACTGCATGGTTTCGCGCAGATTCTTGTCAAGCGCCGACAGCGGCTCGTCCATCAGCATCACGCGCGGTTCGAAGACGATTGCCCGCGCCAATGCCACCCGTTGGCGCTGGCCGCCGGACAGTGCGGCAACATTGCGCTCCGCCAGACCATCCAGCTTCACGCGGGCCAAGGCGGCAAGCGCCCGCTGACGCGCCTCCGCTCTGGGCGTCTTGCGCAGCGCCAGCGGATACGCGACATTCGCCAGGACATTCATGTGGGGAAACAAAGCGTAATTCTGGAACACTATGCCGATGTCCCGTTTGTTGGGCGCCAGGCGAGTGATGTCCCGATCGCCCAACAAGAGTTTACCGGAATCCGGCCGGACAAAACCGGCCAGAGCCATCAGTAACGTGGTCTTGCCCGATCCCGATGGCCCGAGCAGCGTGAGGAATTCGCCCGCTTGAATGTCGAGCGAAACATCATCCAGTGCGATGTAGGACCCGTAAGCCCTGCTGACGCTGTCGATGGTGATCGGGAGCGACTTCATCATCTGCTCCAGCCTTGCAACTGAGACTCAGCGGCTCATCATCTCATCGAAGGCTTTTTGGGCAGCCTCGCCGTTCTTGACCCACCATTCTGAATTCGAAAACACCGAAGTGCCGGCATTTTCGGGCGCGGTCGCAAGCGTCTTCAGGCGATCCTCGGGAATGAGGCCACCCTCATACGCCGCAGGATTGACCGGGCCATAGGCAATGAAATCGGTCAGCTTCGCAACTCGCGCGGGCTGCGTCATCGCTGCGATGAGCTTCATGGCGGCTTCCTTGTTCGGCGCTCCCTTCGGCACTCCAAGGCAGTCCGTGCCGATGACCGACCCCTTGAACGTGTAGTCAGCCGCGCCGCCATCTGCTTTCACAGTCTCTGCCCGTCCGTTCCAGGTGACGACCAGATCCGCCTCACCGTCTTTCAGCAACTGGGCGGACTGAGCTCCCGAGGTCCACCACACGGCGACATGTGGTTTGATTGCTTCAAGCCGCTTGATGGCGCGCTCCAGACCTTCCGGCGTGCTGAGCACGGAATAGACATCCGCCGGCGCCACGCCATCGGAGAGAAGCGCGATCTCGATCGAGTCCTGCGCATTGGCGCGCAACGCGCGGCGGCCCGAGAATTTGGCAACGTCCCAGAATTCCGCCCAGGTCTTGGGCGGGTTCTCGCCATAGGTCTTGGTGTTCCAGGACATGACGGTGCCATAGGAATCGAACGGATAGCAGTAGTCGGACTTTGCGCCGTCCGGCACGGATTTGGGATCGATGATCATGTAGTCGAGTGGCTCCAGCAGCGACTGAGCGGCCGCCTGGGCGCCTTCCGGTGAGCCCAGGTGAATGACGTCGGTCGCTACCGCACCCGAAGTGACCTGCATCTTCAACGCGGCCAGGCCGTCGCTCTGGGTCTCCTCGCGGACATCATAGCCGAGCTCTTTTGCAGCCGGGCCCCACATGGCCTCTTTCATGGCGTTGCCATAATCGCCACCTGCGGTCGTGATGGTGACTGTTTGCGCATGGACGGGCAAGGCAGCCGAGATTGCGAATGCTGCAAGGGAAATGCGTAGCCAAGACATAGGTTCTCCTCCCCAACTTTTATCAAATGTTGCTCGAAATGGCCTTTTATTTTTAATCGTAACGTTACGATTGCATCTGAATGCGCTGGAGTCAAGCTGCTTCCTATGGCAGTTTGGATTGACCGGGATGTCGAATCCGGTAACGTTATGGCGGTCAGCAAATCAGCCGGCGCTTTCGCAAATGAAGTCGGGCGAACAATGGCCAATCTAAAGCAGATCGCGGCGGAACTTTCCCTGTCGGTGACCACGGTGTCCCGCGCTCTGAAGGATGGGCCGGAAGTGCAGCCCTCGACCATAGCCCGCGTCAAGGAGGCGGCTAAGCGGGTCGGCTATCTACCAAATCATCATGGTCGTGCGCTCAAAACCGGTCGAACGCTGACGCTGACGGCAATACTCCCGATGGAGACACGAGACCATCTGTCCGATCTGTTGAAGCTTCCTTTGATCGAAGGCATGACGCTGGCGGCGCGGCAAGCCGGGTATAGTCTGTCCATCTATTCCACCACTCCCGACGACGATCCCGTCGAGAGTGTGCAGCGGCAGCTTCAGGCGCGAAGCACGGACGGCTTGATCATCACGCGCTTGGTGTCGGGTGATCCGCGCGTCAAGCTGCTGTTGGACAAACGCATGCCATTCGTCGCGTTTGGAAGAACCGACCTGGATGCCCCGTATCCCTATGTCGATGTCGACAATGAACAGATTGCCTACGAGGCAACCCGACGGCTCATGGATAAGGGCTGTCGACGCATTGCACTGCAACTGCTGGTTCCGGAGGATCAGGCGAGTGCCATGCGTCTTGCCGGGTATGGAAGGGCAATGGCCGAGGCCGGTATTCCGATCGACCAATCGCTGATCGGTCATGGCATGTTCACCATGGAATCGAGCGCAGCCTGGTTCGATCGCTTGCTGGCTTGTTCAGATCCACCGACAGGCTTGGCATGCGCCAACGAACTGGGCCTTCTAGGGGCGCTACACGCTCTTGGCAGAAGAGGCCTTGCGCCGGGGAGCGACGTCCACATTGTCACGCGTGACAGCACGCAGCTGGCACGCTTCCTGCCGGCGAAGATTGGAGTTCATTCCGTGGACATGGCGGGGGTCGGACGCAAACTCATCGAAGTCCTGGAGAGCCGGATCATTAATCCGCTGGGGCCAGTGGAGACAATCTTGCTAAAGGGTGACTTCGACCCTGGCGAGTAGTCTGCTTCACGGCGCAACCGATCGCCGCAATCCCGCAACCGTCCCGTCGAGCGGAGCACGTACGTTTCGACTGCAGGGGGCCGGCCCATGTATTCAAGGCGACTGGCGAGACAAGTCGAATAGTCTCCGGCAACCCGTGATTGTATTAGCCGCGTTTCTGTGGCGCCGAGCGATACCGCTTGGCTGCAATATGCTCTGGACATCACTCGACCGGGGCCGTGCCGACCTGGCCGGCGACTTCCTGATCCAGCTCGGCGAGGAAATCGACGATGCGGGCCGCATTGTCGCCAAGGTCGTAGCGGCCGTAACGCGAGGCCGAGCGCATGTCGACGATGACCGTATCGCCATCGTCGGTCACACGGATGGCGACGTCGGCGGGAAGGCTGAGGATGAAGCTCTTGGCCAGGGCGCTGATCGTCACCTCGCTTTGCCCGATCGCACGGGGAAACGGCGCCGTTAGCTGCCAATCCCGACGATCGAGCACGGTTTCGACTGCCTCCAGAACCCGATCGAAAGGCAGATTGTAGCTGCGTCCGGTGACAAGCGGATAGGTCTCGGTCTGCAGGCGCTGCTCGCCCGGGGTCGGTGGCGAAAGCGCGTTCATGTCCCCGGTCCGGGTGCTGGTGTCGAGCACCGGCGGATCGTCGAAATCCGTCGAGATGTCCCTGAGTGGCGGAGAAGTCGCTGCCCAGTAGGCAGCGATACCAAAGGGAGCAAGCACCAACAGTGCCAGCACCGTGCCGACGGTGAGATCGCGACCGCCACGGTCGCCGAAATTCCACAGTCTCGAAAAGGCAAATCCGGCGAACAACAGCGCAAAGGCGGCAAGCAGCGCGACAATACCGAGCACCCAAAGGAAGGCCGGCGTTTCAACAAGCTCATATCGGTGGCCGACGAGGACGGTCAGGAGCAGGACCGCCGAAAAAGCGCCTGTCCGCCGCGACCAGCCGGCCGCCTTCGACGTCTGTCGCTCGGGAATGTCCATT
This sequence comes from Mesorhizobium sp. BHscii, assembly GCF_053848065.1. Lineage (NCBI taxonomy): Bacteria > Pseudomonadati > Pseudomonadota > Alphaproteobacteria > Hyphomicrobiales > Phyllobacteriaceae > Mesorhizobium > Mesorhizobium sp. BHscii. The sequence continues at coordinate 25,563 of NZ_JBSPKW010000010.1, forward strand.
GTTTTCTGCACTGCTCCACCCGAACGAGCGTTTAGCGCCGTTTATCGGCGGCTGGAAGGAGAAAGACAGCATCTCAGTCAATCCGTTGGCAGACGATAGTCCCTGAATTGCTGGCGCAAGGTGGTCTTCTGGATCTTGCCGGTAGCGGTGTGGGGAATTTCGCCGACGAAGGCGACGTCATCCGGCATCCACCACTTCGCCACCTTGCCATCCATGAAAGCGAGGATATCCATCTTGGTCGGCTCCCGGCCGGGCTTGCGGACGACGACAAGCAACGGCCGTTCGCCCCATTTCGAATGCTGGATGCCGATGGCGGCCGCCTCCGCCACATCCGGATGGCCGACCGCGAGATTCTCGAGCTCGATGGTCGATATCCATTCGCCGCCCGACTTGATGACGTCCTTGGCGCGATCGGTGATCTGCATGTAGCCGCTCGGGTCGATATGGGCGACATCACCGGTATCGAACCAGCCTTCTTCATCGAACTGTTCGGATCCGATGCCGCCATAGTAGGCGCGCGCGACAGCCGGTCCGCGGACCTTCAAGCGTCCGAATGTCTTGCCGTCCCATGGCAGCGTGTTGTTCTCGTCGTCGGTTACCTTCATTTCGACGCCGAAGGGCGGATAGCCCTGCTTGCTCTGGACGTCGAGCCGGGCTTCGCCTTCAAGCCCGGCATAGCCCGGCTTCATTGTACACAGCGTGCCGAGCGGCGACATTTCGGTCATGCCCCATGCATGGATGACCTCAACATCGTAATTGTCCTGGAACTTCGTTGTGATCGCACGCGGGCAGGACGAGCCGCCGATGACGACCTTCTTCAGATAGGGAAGTTGTTTGCCGGTCTCCTCCAGATGCTGAAGCAGCATCAGCCACACTGTCGGCACCGCAGCGCTGAACGTCACCCTTTCGGTGTCGAGCAACTCATAGATCGAGGCGCCGTCCATCTTGCAGCCAGGCATGACCAGCTTGGCGCCGATCATCGGCGCGCTCTGGCCAAGACCCCAGGCGTTGGCGTGGAACATCGGCACGACCGGCAGTATTGTGTCGCGCGACGAGAGCCCCATCGCGTCGGGCATCGCGGCGATCATGGCGTGCAGCACGTTTGAGCGATGGCTGTAGAGGACGCCTTTCGGATCGCCTGTCGTGCCCGAGGTGTAGCACATGCCGGCGGCGGTGTTTTCATCGAACGTCTTCCAGGTGAAGGCGCCGTCGGCTTCGCCAAGCCATTCCTCATAGGCAACGACGTTCGGCAGCACCGTTTGCGGCATGTGCGCCTTGTCGGTCAGCACGATCACCTGCTTCAGCGATTTCACCGCGCCGGCGATCTTTTCAAGCAGCGGCATGAATGTCAGATCGACGAAGATCGCCTTGTCTTCGGCATTGTTCATGATCCAGACGATCTGCTCGGGAAACAGGCGCGGATTGAGCGTGTGATAGATCGCGCCGACACCCATGATGCCGTACCAGGCTTCGATGTGGCGCGCCGTATTCCAGGCCAAAGTGGCGATGCGGTCGCCGAGTCCAAAGCCATCACGCTCGAGCCGCTCAGCGACCCGCAGGGCGCGGCGATGAATTTCGGCGTAAGTGGTCCGGACGATAGGGCCCTCGATCGAGCGCGACACGATCTCGCGTTCGCCGTGCTGCCTGGCTGCGTTGTCGATGAGCTTGTGGCAAAGCAGCGGCCATTCCTGCATCAGTCCGAGCATTCTTTCCTCCCATTGGTTTTTCGTTCCATTGTGGGACGAACAAGCATATTGTCCAGCCATGACCGGGCAGAAGCAGCGCATTGGTCGAAAAGACAGGGAAAAACCGCCACAATCCGGCCATCGTCGGCGTTAACTTTGATTAATTGGGCAGGGGTGCGATTGGCGAATGAAAGAGGTTCGCATGGACGCGCAGCTCGAAGACAAAACTCTCGAAGATACGCTCGCCGAAAGCCTGACCGATCTGGTGCCGGACGCCAAAACCGTTTCCGAAGACGAATTCGTCGAAGTTGTCGGCGGCGCGCTTGAGGCGGTCGGCGGCACGCTGCTGTTCAAGATGTGCGTTCAGAACGAAGGCGAAGGCCAGCACGTCGCCGCGGCTTGCGTCGGCGATGGCGGCAACCGCCAGTTCCTGCTCCTTACCTTGCCGACCGGCGGTGGTGCACTCAAGGTCGAAACCGCGTCGAGAAGCACCAATCCGGTTGCCGGTATCGCCGCCGCCTATGCCGGGCTGTTGGATGCGTTTCAGGCTGCCGCCTGATCGGTCAACGGCAAGGTCGTTTGACGAGAGATCTGCCAACGCCGAAGGCGATGGTTTTTGAGTCCCGTATTCGACGGGGGCCTTGCGCGGCGCGCACGCCGGACACACCTTAAAGCGCGTCGCGTCAAAGGACTTCACGCTACGCGCTTTAAGTTCTTATTTTTATTCCTGTCGTTATCCCAAAACCGCTGCGCACTTTTGGGCGACATGCATTAGGTCGTGCAAGGAGAACCCCTCATGGACCAGATCGCCAATCCGTCACCCGGCTTTCAAAGCAACCCGGGTAAAGTGATCACTGTCGAGCCCTACATCGGAACTGTGACCGTACGCGCCGGCGACGCGGTCATCGCCTCGTCTAAGAGGGCCAAGGTGTTGACCGAATCCTCCTACCCCCGGGTCCTCTACATTCCATTCGAAGACATCGATTTCGACCAGCTTCGCAAGACGGAATTGTCGACTCATTGCCCATACAAGGGCGATGCGAGCTATTGGAGCGTGCTGCCTGCCGCGGCAGCAGGCAAGGATGCGATGTGGGCCTATGAGCAGCCTTTCGACGAGATGATCGAAATCCGCGATCACGGCGCGTTCTATCCCAACAAGGTGATGATCGAAGCCAAACCAGCCTGAGCGGGGACGGCTCGAGACCTGTCCTTACCGATCATCCGGTGGAACGGTCACGGCCAGCGTCGTGCCCTTTACGCGCGACCGTTCTTTGCAGCCTGTACCGCCGCCTGCGCGGCAGCCAGCCTGGCGATAGGCACGCGGTAGGGCGAGCACGACACGTAATCGAGGCCGACCTCCTCGCAGAAATGGATCGATGCCGGATCGCCGCCATGTTCGCCGCAAATGCCGAGCTTGATCTCCGGCCGCGTCGCCCTGCCTTTTTCGGCTGCCATCCGCACCAGTTCGCCGACGCCCTCAATGTCGAGCGACACGAACGGATCCTGCTCGATGACGCCCTTCTGGCGATAGGTCTCCAGGAAAGAGGCCGCATCGTCGCGTGAGATGCCGAAGGTGGTCTGGGTCAGATCGTTAGTGCCGAAAGAGAAGAATTCGGCCGCCTCGGCAATGACATGGGCGCGGAGCGCGGCGCGCGGCAGTTCGATCATCGTGCCGGTAAGATAATCGATCTTGACGCCGGTCTCCTCCATTACGCTCTTGGCGACGGCGTCGATCCGCGCCTTGACATAGTCGAGCTCCTTCACCAGACCGACCAGCGGCACCATGATTTCCGGAACCACCAGCGCGCCGGCCTTCCTGCCGGCCTCGACGGCGGCCTCGAAAATGGCGCGCGCCTGCATCTCTGCGATTTCGGGATAGGAAACCGCAAGCCGGCAGCCGCGATGGCCAAGCATCGGGTTGAATTCGTGCAGGGCTTCGGTGCGCTGCCTGAGCTTGTCGGGCGACACCTTCATGGCAGCAGCGACTTCGGCCACCTCTTCCTCGGTCTTGGGCAGGAATTCGTGCAGCGGCGGATCAAGCAAGCGGATCGTCACCGGCAGGCCGGCCATGATCTCGAACAATTCGAGGAAATCCGAGCGCTGCATGGGCAAGAGTTTTGCGAGCGCCGTTCGCCGGCCCTTTTCCGTGTCCGCCAGGATCATCTCGCGCATGGCAACGATACGGTCGCCCTCGAAGAACATGTGCTCGGTGCGGCAAAGTCCGATGCCTTCGGCGCCGAAGGAACGCGCCATGCGCGCGTCGAGCGGCGTCTCGGCGTTGGTGCGCACCTTCATGCGACGCACGGCATCGGCCCATTCCATGATGGCGGCGAAATCGCCCGAGAGTTCCGGCTGCAGCATCGGTACGGCGCCCTTCAGCACCTGGCCGTTACCGCCATCGATGGTAATGATGTCGCCCTTGCGGAACGTCGACCCCATCGCCATCAGCGTGCCGGCTCTGTAGTCGACGCGCAGCGAGCCCGCGCCCGACACACAAGGCTTCCCCATGCCGCGCGCCACCACAGCGGCGTGGCTGGTCATGCCGCCACGCGTGGTCAGGATGCCTTCGGCCGCATGCATACCGTGGATGTCCTCGGGACTGGTCTCGATGCGCACGAGGATCGCCTTGCGGCCTTGCGTCTTAAGCTCCTCGGCGTCGTTGGAGGAAAAGACGATCTCGCCGGTGGCTGCACCCGGAGACGCGGGCAGACCGATGCCGATCACATCGCGCGCCGCCTTCGGATCGATGGTCGGATGCAGCAACTGGTCGAGCGAGGCCGGATCGATGCGGGCGACGGCCTCCTCCTTTGAGATGAGCTTGTCGCGCGCCATGTCGACCGCGATTTTGAGCGCCGCCTTGGCGGTACGCTTGCCGGACCTCGTCTGCAGCATCCACAATTTGCCGCGCTCAATGGTGAATTCGAGATCCTGCATGTCGCGGTAGTGCTTTTCAAGACGGTCGGAGATGGTGACGAAAGACTGGAAGGCTTCCGGCATCAGCTTCTGCAGCGACGGCTTGTCGGAGCCGGCGGCAATGCGCGCCGCCTCGGTGATGTTTTGCGGCGTGCGGATGCCGGCGACGACATCCTCGCCCTGCGCATTCACCAGGAACTCGCCATAGAGCATCTTTTCGCCGGTGGAGGGATTGCGGGTGAAGGCGACGCCGGTGGCCGAGGTCTCGCCCATATTGCCGAAGACCATGGCCTGGACGTTGACCGCAGTGCCCCAGCTTTCGGGAATGTCGTGCAGGCGCCGATACGTGATGGCGCGGTTGTTCATCCAACTCGAAAACACGGCGCCGATCGCCCCCCAGAGCTGCTCGTGCGGATCTTGCGGAAACGGTTTGCCGAGTTCCTCCTCAACCTTGGCCTTGTAGAGTGCGATCACGCCCTGCCATTCGATGGCCGTCAGTTCGGTATCGAGTTCGTGGCCGAGCCCGCCCTTCTGGTCTTCGAGGATTTCTTCGAACACCTCATGGTCGAGGCCCATGACGACATCGGAATACATCTGAATGAAACGCCGGTAGCTGTCATAGGCAAAGCGCGCATCGCCCGAATCGGCGGCCAGCGCCTCGACCGTCTCGTCGTTCAGACCGAGGTTGAGCACGGTATCCATCATGCCGGGCATCGAAGCGCGGGCACCGGAACGCACCGACACCAAAAGCAGTTTCGAGGGATCGCCGAAACGGCGCCCGGTCAGCCGGCCGATGTGGTCGAGCGCAACCGCGACGTCCGCCTCCAGCGAGGCCGGGTACGTGCGGCCGTTGGCGTAGTAGGCGTTGCAGACCTCGGTGGTGATGGTGAACCCCGGCGGCACGGGCAGACCCAGGCTGCACATTTCGGCCAGATTGGCGCCCTTGCCGCCCAGGAGGTTCCTATCGCCGGCACGGCCTTCCGCAGCGCCGTCGCCAAAGGTGTAGACCCATTTGGTCATGCTTGCTCTCCGGTTGCAGGAGATTGAAAAGATTGGCGAAGCCGAAATTTCGCCGTGTCCCATCCGAGCGATATGATGCTGCAGTGCGAAAGGCAAGGCGTCGCCAAAGCCGGCCGGCTTCTACAATCGATTAAGAAAAAGCGATGGCGAAAAGACTTGCGGCTCGGCGGCCATTTGAGTAGAACATAACGGGAACCCTGGGTAACACCGTGAAACTGACCGGAAAACTCGATTATCTGGAAATGCCGGCAACTGGTGGAACGCTGGATAGGCTCAAGGCTTTCTACAGCGCCGCCTTTTGCTGGTCGTTCACCGACTACGGGCCGACCTATTCGGCCTTTTCGGAAGGTCTTGACGGTGGCTTCCAGGCTGATGCCGGCGAAGCGCCCGCCAAGCCGCTTCCTGTGCTTTATTCCGAGGATTTGGAAGAAACCCTGGGCGCCGTCGAAAATGCCGGCGGCACGATCGTCAAGCCGATTTTCTCATTCCCTGGTGGCAGGCGGTTTCATTTCGTCGATCCGGCCGGCAATGAAATGGCCGTCTGGGGTGAATAGACGCCATCGCCCGACAGCAGACGATGATATGCGAACGCCAATCTGCGGGAACCGGTGGATCAGTCCCGCGCACTTGCTATTCTCGGCATTGAGCTTTCCGTCGGCTCGTCCTATAAGGCCGCGCGCACAGCGGGCATGTTCCCGCTGTTGGGGCGTAGCCAAGTGGTAAGGCATCGGTTTTTGGTACCGACAATCCCAGGTTCGAATCCTGGCGCCCCAGCCAGTCATCTGATAATGAAACCAACAGCTTAGTTCACCTTTAAGACAACCGCGCGGTGCAGTTGTCGAGATCAACAATAGTCCCATTATTTCGACAGCGTCTGTAGCTGCCAAAAATATAAATCTCATTGCGCCGTTCCCTGCGGTGATTCCAGCGCTCTCTCCGCCAGCGCATCGGCAACGGCCATTCAACTCAGGTCGACTACTTTAGATGCTTGGATCGTCACAACTGACTTGGTGCCACTGATCCATCTGCCGCTCGCGTCTGGCCTACCTGGGCCGAGTTCGGGGCATCCTAAGCCAAGAGCGTGGTCGGCCGCGGTCCAACTGCTGCATGACCGGGGTCACCATAACCCCATGCATAACAATTGAACTCAGAACGGCGAAGCAGACGGTTACCCAAAGAATTGTCGCACCCTCGAATTCAGCCTGTCCAAGTGCAAATGCGAGGTAGTAGAACGATCCAAGGCCGCGTATTCCAAAAAAAGCGATCACGGCCTTTTCGCGTGATGACGTCTGAAATCCGATTAGCCCAACCCACGCCGCGAGCGGGCGCACAACGAAAAGCACCAAGGCGGTCGTGACGATCACCTGCCAACTCAAGGCGCCAAAAATCGACCCTTCTGCGATGGCTGCCCCAAAGCAGACCAGCAGGACCATCATCAGCAATCGCTCAATCTGCTCCGCGAAGTCGTGCAAGCTCTCATGATACTCGTGCTGGCGTTCGACAGACCGTAGCGCAACGGCCGCGACGAACACCGCAAGGAAGCCGTAGCCGTGAAGCATTTCGGTCGAGCCGTACGCAAGGCAAGTGATACCGAGCGCAACGAAGCCGTCTCTCGTCTCTGACAAACCCGACCGTTTTGGCAGATGAAACGTAAGGTAGCCCATAACTTTTCCGCCCAGCCATCCGATGCCAACGCCTGCGGCGATCTTCCAGAGAACGTCAACGGCGAGCCAGCGTGAGAAGAAAGGCTCGCCGGACGCACTGGACAGCGCAATTGCGATGGCGAGATAGACGAACGGAAACGCCGCTCCATCATTGAGTCCGGCCTCGGAGGTGAGAGCAAAACGCACATCATCCTCCTTGCCGGATTGCGGTGGACCAACCTGTATGTCGCTTGCCAGAACAGGATCAGTAGGCGCGAGAGCAGCCCCAAGCAGAAGTGCGGCAGCAAGGCCAAGCCCGAGAATTGACCAGCCGAGAACTGCAATTCCTGCGACCGTCAGAGGCATGGCGATGCCGAGAAGGCGCCATGACGGCTCCCAACCCCGCCAACTCACCGGCCGGTCCAGCTTCAGGCCTGCCCCCATCAGGGCGACGATGATAACCAACTCTGTGAGGCGCTCGGTTAGTATCCGGTTCTCGAGTGGGTTCACCCCTACGAGCGGAGAGAATGGCGACCAAACCAAAAGAACCCCGATCCCGATGCAAACCATTGGCAGCGAAACCGGAAGCTTCCTAAGAAACAGGGGTAGCCAGGCCGTGAGGAGCACGATTGCTCCAAAAACCGCCAAGAGGAGGGCATTGGATTGCATGTGGCTTAAGCCGTTGACGGCATGTTCGAAGCGCCAACATGCTTCCAACCCGAGCACAAACAGGCACCCCTCCTTACCCAATATTCGCTCGCCATATGCTTCCCCAACGCGTCGTTCGACCGACGCAATCGTAGCACGGACATGGAGCCGCTGTCCGCGCCCTAAGGCAGATCACCGTCGGCGGCGACCCGGCGGCCTATATGCGGAGGCGCTATCGCGGCTTATCCTTCTCGAAATCGGTAGCTAAAGCTCGAGCAGGATTGATCCGTCCGCCGCACATCAGTTCATTGGCCATACGATCATTAGCATCGGCACAGCAACGATGACGACGAGGAACGATAGCGGCAGTCCCAGACGTGGATAATCGCTGAAGCGGTAGCCGCCCGGCCCCATGACGAGCGTGTTGCACTGGTGGCCGATCGGGGTGAGAAAATCGCAGCCGGCGCCAATGGCGACCGCCATCAGAAATGCTTCCGGCCTGTAGCCGAGATCGCGGGCGAACTCGGCGGCGATAGGCGCCATGACCAGAACGGTGGCGGCATTGTTGAGGAATGGTGTAACGGCCATGGCAGCGACAAGGATGAGCATCAATGCGCCGGGCGCCGGAAGAACGGTGCCCAGTCTGGCAAGCTCGCCGCCTATTACTCCTGTGGCCCCTGTACTGCGTAGCGAATCGCTCACTGGAATGAGAAGGGCGAGCATGATGAGGATCGGACCATCCAACGATTGGTAGACGTCCCGGACCGGAATGACCCTGAAAAGCACCATTCCGACCGCGGCCGCAAAGAACGCGACGGAGACCGGGAGCAGCCCAAACGCAGTCGCCAACATAGCGAGAGCAAGGATCGTTACCGGCACGATACCCTTGCGCACGCTACCAAGCAGGATAGCCCGTTCTGCCAGCGGCAGGCAGCCGAGTTCACGCAGTATCTCGGGTATCGTCGCTGCATTGCCCTGCAACACGATGACATCACCGAGCCTTAGCTGGATTTCTGCCAGCCTACGGTCGAGGCGCTCGCCGTGACGGCTGACAGCCAGGAGGTTGACATTGAAGCGGTCGTAAAGGGCAAGGCGCTGGGCTGACCAGCCGATCAAAGGGGAGCTTTCACCGATCACGGCTTCGATAGCGATCATCTCGCTGGCCGTGTCGTCACTGCCGACCCTATCGCCCGTGACGCTGAGCTTGCCCTGCGAGACAAGGCGATCCAGCGCCTCTGGGTCGCCCTCGAGCAGCAGGATGTCGTTCGCTTTGAGGACAACATCGGGCAGTGGCGTCATACGCATAGTCCGGTTGCGCAGGATCGACGTCACGATAGCATCGCCGCCGGACAGCTTAATGAGGTCTGCGACGGTTTTCCCAAGCACCGTGGAATCGCTGACAATTCGGGCCTCTGTCAGGTAATTCTTGATATCGATGGCTTCATTCACCGACCCGCCGAGCTTTTCGCGCACCGGTAACAGCCAATAGAAAAGCAGCAGGAAGATCGTTCCGGCGGCGGCTAGGGCGGCTCCAACAGGTGTAAAGTCGAACATTGTGAAGGCGGTGCCGGTCAGCTCCTCCCGCACACGGGACACAACGATATTGGGAGATGTTCCCACCTGCGTCATGAGCCCGCCGAGCAGTGATCCGAACGCCATAGGCATCAGGAATATCGAGGGTGAAACGCTCGACCGGCGCGCGAACTGGAAGGCGATCGGAATCATGATAGCGAGCGCACCGATATTCTTTACAAAGGCAGACAGGATCGTGACCACGATCACCAGCAGCGCCAATTGCGACCGAACGCCCGATAGGTTGGGAACAAAGCGCTTGATGGCGATTTCCATGATGCCCGAGCGGGCTATGCCTGCGCTCACCAGCAGGGCACTGCCGACAATGACCACGATATCGTCGCTGAACCCGCTGAAGGCCTCGTCAAAAGGCACGATGCCAACCGCGAGTGCAAGCAACAGTGCCGCGGCTGCGACCAGATCATATCGATACCGACCCCAAACGAGCGCCGCCATCATCACGAAGATGACGGCGAACGACAGAATTTGCGGCGTAGTCATGTCTTCGGATGCTCCGCCGCTAATGCGGCTGATCAGAACGGCCAAACCGCCCTTTTGTTGCCTTCGCTGATCACGGTTTTGCTAACACGGTTCTAAATGCTGAGCTTCCATCCTTGCGAACAAGCCCGTGTCGGCGATGGTCCTGCCTCTTGGGGCCATCGTGGTAGCGTTGCATCAAGGTGCGCGATCGGTCAGTGCGCTTGCACCTTCCTCCGCGGCGCAATGTGCGCAGCAGTAGATAATGTCACCTTGTTCGACGCCATGTCCGATGATCCGGCACCCGCAATGCGGGCAGAGCGGCGCAAGTTTGTGGATCGCGCATTCGAAGCTGTCGAACGTATAGGTTTCCTCAGCTAGCTTCACTTCGAAAGCCTTGTCGTAGTCATTCCCGCATTGATCGCATCTGGCCATAGTTCTTTCCTTCTTCTTCATTGGCTCAAGCTCGACCAACCCGCCGCATGGCGACAGGTTCCCGTCAGCATCGTAGAGTCATTAAGCAGGAGACGAGCGCGAGCCGGCGTCACGCGCGCCGATCGATCAAGCGGATCACCTCCTCGATGCCCCGCGGCTCGATGTCGAGTTCCTTCAGGCCAGGCGCGCCGATTGCTGCCACATTGTCGTGCCGCATAAGATCGACCTGGTTGCGCGTTATGGGCGCGGCCGGAAGGAGTTCCGCGACGCCGGCCAAGGCGCCCCACGCCGCAAACGGCACCGGCATCAGCCTGATGTGGGTACCGAGCTGTCGGGCGATCTCCCGCAGCAGTTCCTTATAGGTGTAGATGCGCGGGCCACCGAATTCGAGTGTAAATGAGCCCTTGTGGTTTCGCCCGTCGATAAGCCGGCCCACTGCTTCTGCGACGTCTGCCACATAGACCGGCTGAAGCCGTGTGCCACCATCGCCGAACAGCGGATAGACCGGCAGGAGACGTATCAACCTCACAATCGTCGTGAGGAAAACGTCGTCAGGTCCTGTCATGACGGCGGGACGAACAATGAAGGCGCCGGGAAATGCGCTCGCCACCGCCTCTTCTCCGCGACCACGAGCCCCAATATATTTCGAATCCGATTGAGGATCGGAGCCGATCCCCGAAATCTGGACGAACCGGTCTACCCCGCCATCGCGCGACGCAGCGGCGAGATCAGCGGCAGCTTTCACATGCACGCGTTCAAACGTCTGCGCACCCTGCTCGACATAAAGACTGACAGCATTCACGATCGCCTGTGATCCGGCAATGGCCGAGCCGATCGAGGACGCATCCAATATATCCGCCTCGACGGCTTCGGGCATCCTTGCAGTCGAAGAAAAGACCGGGCCCACACGGGCCGGGTGGCGGGATGCGGCGCGGACCGTGAAGCCTCTTTCAAGGAGCCGTTTCACAATCCTGCGCCCGAGAAAGCCTGTTCCGCCGAACACAGTGGCGATCCGTTCCGTGTTGAGATCGTCAGGATCCATCGCCATCCCTTCTTCGCGTGCCGGCCAAGCGCCTGCCGCGAGGATTGCCCCTGGCCGGCGTATGAACCAGCCGTCGAACATCAGGACGCTTGGAGAACAACGCAGGAACGCTTTTTGTTCCAGTCAGCGCTGGGTTGATCGGGGGACGGCCGATGTCGCCATAGAAGGCGAGTGTTTGACGCTGAGTTGCTTTATCCGTGCTATCAAGACTGGTCGAGGCACTGCAGCGTCGAAATTGACAAATCATCGCTTGCAAATCGGTCGCCGCTGTCTTTTGCTCGCGCGACAGTTGTCCCATGACTGTTGAATGGTTGGCGAACGGATGAACAAAATCGATCGGCGACGGCCAGAGTCTGAAGCGGACGCCACCGTAAATGCCGCGCGGCTTGGAACGCGGTTGCGCCTCGCCCGGCAGACACGGGGCATGACGCTGAAGACGCTGGCGACAGCTGCGAACTGCTCTGAAAGCCTATTGTCCAAGATCGAGAACGGCAAGGCTTCGCCATCCCTGCCCATGCTTCACCGCCTGGTCGAAGTTCTGGGGACCAATATCGGCTGGATGTTCGAACAGGTCGACGACGACGAGGCGATCGTGTTCCGCGCAGGCGCGCGGCCATTGATCTCGCTCGACGCGCTGAGGCGCGGCGAGGGCATTTCGCTTGAGCGCATCATTCCGTATTCGCCCGGTCACCTGCTGCAGTGCAATATCCATCATATCGAGGCGGACGGCGAGAGCGAAGGTCCCATCCAGCATGTCGGCGAGGAAGTCGGCTATGTGCTCGCTGGCCGGATCAAGCTGATCGTCGATGGCAAGAGCCATGATCTCGCCACTGGCGATGCGTTCGTGTTCAGGTCGGAGCTGCCGCACCATTACCGCAACATCGGCAAGGAGAGAGCCAGCATTTTCTGGGTCAATACGCCGGCGACGTTCTAACGGCGCCCAGAGATCAAATTCGTTGACAAGTATTCAAGTCTCTTGAATGTTTGCCTCGTGCCTGTAGCACCAATGGGACCAGCCGAACAGGTTTGGCCCGCAAGCAAGGGGAACCGTAAATGCGTCCGTTCAAACTTCTCTTCCGTTGCGCCGCCGTCATCGCCATTTGCTCGACCGCGATGGGATCGGCGTTCGCCGATACGTTCGCTCTCGTCAACATCAACCAGCAGGCCCTGTTCTTCAACCAGATCAATGAGGGCGCGCAGAAGGCCGCCGACGCCGCAGGCGCCAAGCTGGTCATCTTCAATGCCAACAACGTGCCGAGCGCGCAAAATGACGCGATCGAGAACTACATCACACAGAAAGTCGACGGCATCATTTTAGTCGCCATCGACGTGAACGGCGTCAAGCCTGCAATCACCGCCGCGAAGGCGGCCGGCATCCCCGTGATCGCCATCGACGCGCAGATTCCCGACGGCGACAATGTTGCGTTCATCGGTGTCGACAACGCCAAGGCTGGCGAGGATATCGGCAAATTCTACGCGGACTATGTCAAGTCGGAGATGGGCGGCACTGCCAAGATCGGCATTGTCGGCGCGCTTAATTCGTTCATCCAGAACCAGCGGCTCGACGGTTTCAAGAAGGCGGTCACTGACAGCGGCTTGGCGATCACCTTCCTCGACACGGTCGACGGCCAGAATGTTCAGGAGACCGCAATGAGCGCTTCGGAGAATTTGATGACCGCCAATCCGGACATGACGACGCTATATGCGACCGGCGAGCCGGCGTTGCTCGGCGCTGTTTCGGCCGTAACCAGCCAAGGCCGCACCGGCGACGTCAAGGTGTTCGGCTGGGACCTGACCAAGCAGGTTATTCAGGGCATTGACGATGGTTGGGTGGTGGCGGTCGTCCAGCAGGACCCTGCCGGCGAAGGCAAGGCCGCTGTCGAAGCATTGACCAAGCTCAAGAAGGGCGAAACGGTCGAGCCGATCATCAATATTCCGGTGACGATCGTGACCAAGGAGAATGTCGAGCAATACCGCGCGATGTTCCAGTAAACTGCGTCGATGACCGGTCCGCGGCGCCGCTTGAGGCTACGCCGCGGACGCTTTGCAAATCCCGTGGGATCCAAGATGAGCAGTAGCGAGACCTATCGGGTGCGGATGAGCGGCATCTCAAAGCGCTACAACGCCATCCAGACGCTCGATGATGTGTCGCTGGTGCTGAAGCCGGGCGAGGTCCTGGGACTGGTCGGCGACAATGGCGCGGGAAAGTCGACATTGAGCAAGGTGCTGTCGGGGGCGGTGGTTCCCGATGCCGGCACGATCGAGATCGATGGCATGCCGGTGACCTTCAACTCGCCGGCGGATTCGCGTGCAGCGCGCGTCGAGATGGTCTATCAGGATCTGTCGCTCTGCGACACGGTCGATGTCGCCGGCAATCTCTTTCTCGGCCGCGAGCCGCGCCGCCGCATCGCCGGCATTTCCTTTCTCGACAAGAAGCGCATGCACGAACAGACGCGCCAGATGCTCGATCGACTCGGCATCGTTATCGCCGACACGCGGCTCAAGGTCGAGAACCTGTCCGGCGGACAGCGGCAGTCGATCGCGATCGGCCGCGCCGCCTCGTTCGAGCCGTCCGTGCTGATTATGGATGAGCCGACGGCAGCGCTTGCCGTCGCCGAGGTCGAGGCTGTGCTCGACCTGATCCGCGCAGTGAGCGCCCGCGGCGTCAGCGTTATTCTGATCACCCACCGCCTTCAGGATCTGTTCCTCGTATGCGACCGCATTCAGGTCATGTACGAAGGACGCAACGTCGCCGAGCGGCTGATCGGCGAAACCAATATCGAAGATGTCGTCAACCTTATCGTGGGCCGCAAATTCAGCGCTCGTTCGGCCACCAGCGCCTATCGCGATGGAGCGCCAGCATGAGCGACGTGAGTTCGACCCACTCCGCTCAGTCTCGAAGGGTTCGCGAAGGCACATGGCGAGATGCGGTGCTCGCCAATGGCAGTGTCGTGTCGATCGCGTTGTTCTTTCTTGTGGTTTGCGTCATCTTCTCGGTGACGACGGACGCCTTTCTGACGTCGCCCAATCTGCTGAACATCCTACGGCAGTCGGCCCCGCTGCTGATCGTCGCCGCAGCGATGACCTTCGTCATCACCACGGGCGGCATCGACCTTTCTGTCGGCTCCGTGCTGGCGCTGGTGGCAACGTTGTCGGCGACACTGCTGCAGCTGGGCCTGCCATGGCCGGCGGTCATCCTGGCCATGCTTGCGCTGGGTGCCTTGCTTGGCGCGGTGCAAGGCTATTTCGTTGCTTATGAGGGCGTCCCGGCCTTCATCGTCACGCTTGCCGGGCTGTCGGTGATCCGTGGCGTGGCGCTGCTGATCACCGGCGGCTACTCGATCCCGATCGAGCCGGGAAGCCCTTTCACGGTGCTGGGCCGCGCCTGGTTTCTTGGCGTGCCGGCGCCTGCGCTGATCGCGCTGGCGATCCTTGCGATCGCCTATGTCGCCTTCAACGAGACGCCGTTCGGCCGCTACGTGACCGGCATCGGAGCCAATGCCGAAGCGGTTAGACGCGCCGGCGTCAACACGCGGCTGACGACGCTTTTCGTTTACGTGATTTCCGCCGCCGCGGCAGCGCTTGCGGGGATCATCATTGCGGCCCGGCTCGGATCCGGATCGTCGAATGCCGGGCAAGGCTTTGAGCTCGAAGTGATCGCTGCCGTCGTGCTTGGCGGCACCAGCCTGTTCGGCGGCCGCGGAACGATTATCGGCACGGTGCTCGGCGCGCTTACCGTGGCCGTCATCGGCAACGGCCTGATCCTGGCGCATCTGTCGCCCTTCCTGACGCCGATCGTGACCGGAACGATCATCCTGGTCGCCATCTGGCTGAACTTCCGCCTGTTCCGCGGCGCCGTACGGAGCCGTTGAGCCTATGAGTGATCTCTTCGATGACGCAGCTCCCAGGCAGCGGCTGGCGATCGGGGTCGAAACCGGCCAGGTGATGACCGTGCTCGGCCCCGTTCCGGTCGAAGAAATGGGCGTTACGCTGATGCACGAGCACATCCTGCTCGACGGCGCGCGCACCTGGAAGTGCCCCTGTCATCCCGACGACATGGCGCTCGCCGAGCAGCCCGTGAACATCGAGATCATCGGCGAACTGCGCATGAACCCTTACGTCAACCGCGACAATGTTTCGCTCGACGACAGCGACCTGGCGCTGTCTGAGCTGCAACGCTATCGCGCGCTCGGCGGCCACACGGTCGTCGACGCGACCAACATCGGCATCGGCCGTGAAGCGGAAAAGCTCGCCCGCATCAGCCGCATGTCCGGCCTGAAGATCGTCATGGGCACCGGCTTCTATCTGGAGCACACCCATCCCGAATGGCTGAAGACCATGGATGTCGACGCGGTGACCGAATTCATCGTCAACGATGTCGGCGGCGGCGAGATGCAGCCGACGATCCTGGCCGGTCTGATCGGCGAGGTCGGCGTCAGCAAGGACTTCACCTCCGAGGAACGAAAGTCACTGCGAGCTTCGGCGCGGGCCTCGCGCATCACGGGCGTGCCGCTGTCGATCCATTTGCCCGGCTGGGAGCGGCTGGCGCACGAGGTGCTCGATGTCGTCGAGGCAGAGGGCGCCGATCTTCGCCACACCGTGCTCTGCCATATGAACCCCAGCCACAACGATCTCGACTATCAGACAAGCCTCGCCCGGCGCGGCGCTTTCCTGGAATACGACATGATCGGCATGGACTATTATTATGCCGATCAGGACGCGCAATCGCCCTCCGATGAAGAGAATGCACGGGCAATTGCGGCACTTATCGACGCCGGCTTCGGCGACCGCCTGCTGCTGTCGCAGGATGTGTTCCTCAAGATCATGCTGACCCGCTTCGGCGGTTTCGGCTACGGCTATATCCTCAAGCATTTCGTACCGCGCCTGAAACGGCATGGCGTCGAGCAACCGGCCATCGACCGCATGCTGGTCGCCAATCCGAGGGCTGTGTTCTCGCGGCGGAACTGACTTACGACGGAGTTCAAATGTCCAAGAAAAAGATTCTGCTAGCCGGTGAATCCTGGGTGTCGACCGCGACCCATATCAAAGGCTTCGATCAGTTTCCGACGGTCACCTACCACACCGGCGCCGACGAATTGCTGACGGCGCTGAAGGCGACCGACTTCGATGTGACCTTCATGCCGGCGCATGAGGCGCAGCGCAGCTTTCCGCAAACAATGGAGGCGCTTTCGGCCTATGATGCGGTGGTGCTCTCCGACATCGGCGCCAACACGCTGCTTCTGCATCCCGACACTTGGGTTCACTCGAAGCCGACGCCGAACCGTTTGCGCCTGCTGCGCGATTATGTGCGCGACGGCGGCGGGCTTTTGATGTTTGGCGGCTATTATAGCTTCCAGGGCATTAATGGCGGCGCGCGCTATCGCAAGACGCCGGTCGAGGAGGTGCTGCCGGTGAACTGCCTCGCCTTCGACGACCGCGTCGAGGTGCCGGAAGGGTTTTCGCCTGTTCTGAACGGCTCCTCGGACCACCCGATCTTGAAGGGTCTCGGTTCGGCTTGGCCAATCCTGCTCGGCTTCAACGAGGTGACGCTGAAAGACGGGGCGGAAGTTCTGGCAACCGTGTCATCGGATTACGGATCGCTGCCGCTGCTCGTCGCCGGCCAGTATGGCAAGGGCCGCACTGTGGCCTGGACATCCGATGTCGGGCCGCATTGGCTGCCACCGGAGTTCATCGCCTGGAAAGGCTACAAAACCCTGTTCGAACAGATGCTGAGCTGGGCGACCGGTGAGAGCTGAGCGATGCATGTCCATGTCGTGGGCAATGCCTGCGTAGACACGATGTTTCGCGTCGGCCGCTTCCCCGCCGCCGGCGAGACTTTGAACGCCAGCAGCTACGCCGACGGCCTCGGCGGCAAAGGCGCAAACCAGGCCGTTGCGGCCGCGCGCACGGGTGCTGCGGTGACGTTTTGGACGGCGCTCGGCAAGGACCGCGCAGGCGCATGGATCCGAGCCTCTCTCGACAGGGAGTTGTCCGACCTCGAGGTGAGCGAATTCGACCTGCCGAGCGACCGCTCGACCATCGTCATTGAGGCCGGCGGCGAGAACTTCATCGTCAGCGGTGTCGCCTGCAGCGAAGCGTTCGATCCGATCGCGCAAACGGCACTTGCGCGACGGATCGCGTTCGGCGACATCGTCGTCTGTCAGGGAAACCTGCGAGGCGCCGCGATAAATGCCTGCCTGCGGGCAGCACAGGAAAATGGCGCGCGCACCGTCCTGAACGCCAGTCCTATCAATGCGGCGGCTTTGCCTGACTTCGGTCTGGCGCAGCTGTTGGTCGTGAACCAATCCGAGGCGAAAGCACTGACCGGCGAGGGTGATATGGCAGCTGCGGCCGACGCGCTCGCGGCCAAAGGCGCCGGAACAGTCGTGATCACACTTGGCGCGGAAGGTTGTCTCGTGCTTGGCCCGGACCAGGAAGCACCGCTTCGTTTGCCGGCGCCCCGCGTCGAAGCGCTCGACACCAGCGGCGCCGGCGATGTGTTTTGCGGCTGTCTGGCCGGCGGGCTTTCCAAAGGAATGTCGGTTACCTCAGCGCTGAAGTTCGCGCTCGCGGCCGCGGCAATTGCGGTGACTCGCCCGGGCACATTGATATCCTGTCCTTCCGCGCCTGAAATGGCGGCGCTCATCGATGAAACGGAGCTCTCATGACCCAACTCGGCCAATCAGGCGCCGACGCGCTCGTAGAACTTTTCGGCTGCACCAAGGTGGTGATCGGTGTCGTTCATCTTGCGCCGCTTCCTGGCTCGCCGCGCTTTGACGGCGAGGCGGTCGAGGCGATCTATCAGCGGGGTCTCGATGATGCGAGGTCCTATCTCGACGGCGGATGTGACGGCGTGATCGTCGAGAATCATGGCGACATCCCCTTTGCAAAACCTGACGATATCGGACCGGAGACAGCGGCCTATATGGCGGTCGTTTCCGACCGTATCCGCCGCGAACTCGGCAAGCCGGTCGGCATCAATGTGCTCGCTAACGCCGCGATCCCTGCCCTTGCGATCGCCAGTGCCGCCGGCGCGGGTTTCATCCGCGTCAATCAATGGGCGAATGCCTATGTCGCCAACGAGGGTTTTGTCGAGGGCGAGTCGGGTCGCGCGGCGCGCTACCGCGCCAAGCTTCGCGCCAACGGCATCCGCGTTTTCGCCGATGCTCATGTCAAGCATGGCGCACACGCCATCGTTGCCGACCGGCCAGTGGAGGAACTGGTCAAGGATCTGGTCTTCTTCGACGCCGACGCCATCATTGCGACCGGTCAGCGCACCGGGCACGCTGCGGATCTGAGCTACATCCGCATGATCAAGGAGGCCGCCGGCCTACCGACGCTGGTCGGCAGCGGCGTGACGCCCGACAATGCTAACGATATCCTTGGCATCGTCGATGGCGTCATCATCGCCAGCGCACTGAAGCATGACGGCGTCTGGTGGAACCAGGTCGACCCTGCCAGAGTAAAGACCTTCATGGCCGGGCTAAGGCGATGATCGAGCGGCAATGATGCCATTCTGTTTGTGGCCGGAGCGAAGTCGCGGGGCCGCAAACGCGGATGCCAACAGGCAACGACGACACTCAGGCCGCAGTCACCTTGTCGTTGATCCTGCAACCCATTCGGACCGGTACCAGTCGACGAATTTCTTCAGACCATCTTCGATCGAAACGCTCGGCTTGAAGCCGAAATCGCGCTCCAGTGCCGTCATGTCGGCATAGGTCCGCTCGACGTCGCTGCTCTGCATCGGCTCGCTGTGGCGGATCGCCTTTACACCGAGCAGTCTTTCCAGAGTGTCGATGAAATCGCCCAGCCGCACCGGCCGGTTGTTGCCGACATTGTAAATCCTGCTGGGTGGGGCCTCGGCCATGGGCGGCTTGTCGAGCACGGCAACGACCGCCCGCACCACATCGTCGACATACGTGAAATCCCGCCACATCTCGCCATTGTTGAATACCCGGATCGGCTTGCCCTCGAGCATCGCCTTGGTGAATATCCAATAGGCCATGTCGGGCCGGCCCCAAGGGCCGTAGACGGTGAAAAACCGCAAGCCGGTTTGCGGCACCCCGAAGAGATGGGCATAGGTGTGGCTCATCAATTCATCTGACTTCTTGGTAGCAGCGTAGAGCGAGACGGGCCTGTCGACCTGATCGGTCTCGCTGAACGGCACCTTGCGGTTGCCGCCATAGACCGAACTCGACGAGGCATAGACCAGATGCTCGAATGCTGGCTGCGCGCGACAGAATTCGAGCACTTCGAGATGGCCGACGACATTGGAACGGACATAGAGCCTCGGATTGTCGAGTGAATGGCGCACACCCGCCTGCGCGGCGAGATGGACAATCCTGACTATGCCTTGTCCGGCCAAAGCGGTAGCGAGCGCGCCCTGTTCGGCGATCTCGATCTGATGAAAGGAAAAATTCTTGTGGGGCTGAAGGCGGGCGAGCCGCCCCTTTTTGAGCGCCAGGTCGTAATAGTCGTTCATATTGTCGACGCCGACGACTGCTTCCCCCCTGCTCAAGAGGTGGTGGCAAACGTAGCTGCCAATGAATCCCGCGGCTCCAGTGACAAGTATAGGCAACAAGGTTCTCCATGCACATGATCGAAATCGAGATCGATTTCCGAAACGACCATGTGCAACATCAAAATGCTACATCCGAATGAAGGACCGTCTCAGCTCGTGCTATAGCCGATAGGCGCTACCGACAAGCTGTGCTGTCCACGCGTCAGCTCGCCTCGCGCAGAGCCTCGGCCGCCTGCAGATCGACCGACACGAGCTGGCTCACGCCCTGCTCGGCCATGGTCACCCCGAACAGCCGGTTCATGCGGGCCATGGTGATCGGGTTGTGCGTGATGATGACGAAGCGCGTCTCGGTGGTGGCGGCCATTTCGTCCATCAGATTGCAGAAACGCTCGACATTGTGATCGTCGAGCGGTGCGTCGACTTCGTCGAGCACGCAGATCGGCGCGGGATTGGTCAGGAACACGGCGAAGATCAGAGACATCGCCGTCAACGCCTGTTCGCCGCCGGAAAGCAGCGTCATCGTCTGCGGCTTCTTGCCGGGCGGCCGCGCAAGGATTTCGAGACCGGCCTCGAGCGGATCGTCGGACTCGATCAGTTGCAGTTCCGCCGTCCCGCCGCCGAACAGATGCGAAAACAGCCGCTGGAAATGACCGTTGACCACGTCGAAGGCAGCCAGCAGCCGTTCGCGGCCTTCGCGGTTCAGGCTCTGGATCGCCTGCCGCAGCTTGCGGATGGCCTCGATGATGTCCTCGCGTTCGGAAACGATGGTCTCCAGCCGATCGGATAGTTCCTTCTGCTCTTCCTCGGCGCGCAGATTGACGGCGCCCAGGCGCTCGCGCTCGATCTTCAGCCGGTCGAGTTGACGCTCGATCTCAGTCATCTCCGGCATCGGGCTGTCGGCCTCCAGGCCGGTGTGGCGGATGACCAGATGCGGCGGCGTGTTGAGCGTTTCCTGAATGCGCGCCTCGACCTCCAGCCGTCTTTCGTCGGCAGCGGTCAGCCGCTCTTCGGCGCGGACGCGCGTTTCGCGCGCCTCGGCCAACGACTGGATTGCTGATGTCGCGGCCTTGTCCAGTTCGGACTGCTTGTTCTCCGCCTCCTGCAACCGGTCGCCGGCTGCCTGGCGCAGGCTTTCGGCTTCGGCAAGCTGCGACAGCAAGGCGCGCCGCTTGGCGTCGATCTCGTCGGGTGCGTCGGCCAGTCTTTCGCGCTCGGCCTCGGCCTCGGCCTTGCGTTCGCCGAGTGCCGCGATCTGCGTCGAGGCGTTTTCGGCGCGCTCCAGCCAGTTGCGGCGTTCCTGGCCGATGGCGTCGAGGCGGCGCGTTCGCGCTTCGGCTTCCCGCCTCAAGCCTTCATGGACGGCGCGGGCATCGGCAAGGGTGGCGCGGTCGCGAGCGACGTTGGCGGCCGACTGTTCGAGCTGCAACTGCAGATCACCGAGGTCGGGAGCGCTTTGCAGCAGCATCTCCGCCTCGACGAATGCCGCCGCCGTCTCTTCATGGCTGTCGACGATACGCGCGCGGGCCTCGTCAAGTGCGGCGCGTCGGCTCGACAGCTCGCCGCCGGCCTTCTCGGCCTCGGCCAGCGCGTTGCGGGCGGCGTCCAGCCCATGCTGGGCATCACGCCCGGCTTGACGGGCGTAGCGCTCGGCCTCGCTCGCCCGGGCAAGCGCCTGCTCGGCATGGGCAAGAGCCTCTTCGGCCTGGCGCAGGATGCGGGTCGCGTGGACCGCCTCGGCGTCGAGCTCGGCCAGCCGGTTTTTCTGCGCCAGCCGCTGCGCGGCCGCGGTCGGCGCGTCGGCGCTGGCGGTGAACCCATCCCAACGCCAAAGCGCCCCTTCGCGGCTGACCAGCCGTTGCCCGGGAGCAAGCAGCGCTTGCAGCCGCTTTCCGTCGCCGGCCTCGACGATGCCGATCTGCGCCAATCGGCGGGCCAGTTGCGCCGGCGCGCGCACCACACTGGCAAGGCTCTTGATGCCTTCGGGTAGAGCGGCGTCGCCGGGCTGGATCTCGCTTTGCCCCCAATGCACCGGCGCGCTGCGGTCGAGCGGCACATCGAGATCCTCGCCAAGGGCGGCGCCCAGCGCCGTCTCGTAGCCGCGTTCGACGCTGATCTGCTCCAGGAGGGAGGGGAAGAGGTCGCCGCTCGCGGCATTCAGGATCTTGGCCAGCGTGCGGGCCTCGGTTTCGATCCGCGCCAGCTCGGCCTTTGCATCCTGAACGGGCGGGCGGGCGGCACTTTCCGCCGCGCGCTCCTCGGCGACAGCCTGTTCGGCGGCAATCGCTGCGGCTTCGGTCTCCTCGAGCAGCGCCACGGCCTGTTCGACCAGCAGCCGCTTCTCGGCGGGATCGGGCAGGCCGGCGACCCTCGAAGCGATGTCGGACAATTCCCGGTCGACATCGGCGAGCTGGCGGGCGAAACGGTCGCGGCGCTCAGCGGTGTCGCGCAGCGTTCGTTCGATCTGGTTGCGGGAGGCGGCGGCCTCCGCCCGTTCGGCCGTCAGCCCGGCGAGTTTGGCTTCACTGGCGGCAAGCGTCGACGCCGCCTGTTCGACCGCCGCGCGGGTGCTGGCCTCACGGTCGGCGGCGCCGGCGTTCTCAGTGTTGAGCACGGCTTCTTCGGCGGCGAGGCGCTCAAGAATATCCGCATTGTCGCGGACCATCCGCTCCTCGCGGACGATGTCGCCGTCGAGCTGCTGGAGCCGGCGGTCGAGTTCTGCTTGGCGGGCGCGGATGCGGCCCGCTTCCTCTTCGATCTGCGTCTTGGCGATCGACAGGCGCTGGAAGGCGGCAGCGGCGGCGGCTTCCGCATCGCGCAGTTCCGGCAACCGATGCGCGCCGATCCCTTGCTCCCTGGCGGCAGCCATCTGGGCGGCGGCGCGGTCGCCGACCAGTGCCGTGGCAATCGCCAGCGCCGAGCGCGCCTCGCCTTCTTGTGTTTTGGCCAACGTCCAGCGTAGATGCAGCAGCGTCGCCTCGGCCTTGCGGATGTCGGCCGACAGGTTCTTGAAGCGCGAGGCCTGGCGGGCCTGGCGCTTCAGGCTTTCAATCTGGCTTTCCAGCTCGCCGACGACGTCGTCCAGCCGTTCCAGATTCTGTTCGGCCGCCTTCAGACGCAGTTCCGCCTCGTGGCGGCGTGTATGCAGACCCGAAATTCCGGCCGCCTCTTCCAGCAGCGCGCGGCGCGCCTGCGGCTTTGCCTGAATCAGCTCGCCGATGCGGCCTTGCCCGACCATCGAGGGCGAGCGCGCGCCGGTCGACTGGTCGGCGAAAAGCAGTTGCACGTCCTTGGCGCGGGCTTCCTTGCCGTTGATACGGTAGAGCGAACCCGCCTCGCGCTCGATGCGGCGTGAAACCTGCAGTTCGTCTGCGTCGTTGAAGGCGGAGGGCGCGCTACGGTCGCTGTTGTCGAGGAAAAGCGTGACTTCGGCGGTGTTGCGGGCAGGACGCGTTCCCGAGCCGGAAAAGATGACGTCGTCCATGCCGGACGCGCGCATGTTCTTGTACGAGCTTTCGCCCATCACCCAGCGCAGCGCCTCGACAAGGTTCGACTTGCCGCAGCCGTTCGGCCCGACGATGCCGGTCAGGCCGCGTTCGATGACGAACTCGCCGGGTTCGACGAAGGACTTGAAACCGAGCAGGCGAAGGCGCGAAAACTTCATTCGCGCCGCCCAATAAGCGGGTTCCGCAAAACTGTTCGGCGGTTTTGCGACAGGGCGCCAGGCGCGCGGCACGACAAAAAGCCACGCACGCCTAAGCGCAGCCGCTTCGGCGCCGCTGAAACGTCAGAGCAGAGGGTCGATAATGGCCGAGATTTCCTCAATCGACAGCGCCCCCTTGTAGGTCTTCCCGTTGATAAAGAAGGTCGGCGTCGAGTCGACCTTGAATTCATCGGCGCCGCGTTTTTGGACCGACCTCACATCGTCCAGAAGTTTCTGGTCCGTCAAGCAGGCCTCGAAGGACTCCTGTGTAAAACCGGCCATCTTGGAGATTTGCAGCAGGGCGTCCTTGGTATTGGCGACACCTGCCCAGTTCGCCTGCTGCCTGAACAGAACGTCCACCATCGGGAAATAATTGTCCTTGGAGCAGCGCGCCAGCATGAAACCGGCCTCGGCGCTGGGGTCGAACGGAAATTCGCGCAGGATAAGGCGGGCCTTGCCGGTGTCGATATATTTCGTCTTCAGCTCAGGCAGGGTGGTTTCGTGGAAATGCGCGCAGTGCGGGCAGGTCATGGAGGCATATTCGACAATGGTGACCTTCGCGTCGTCCTTGCCCAGTTGCTCGTCGGGCAGTGCGCCGGGTTTCAGCAGGGCCGCCATGTCCACCGTGCCCTGGGCCTCAGGCGCCTTGACCGCGGCCGGAGTGGCCGGCTTCGCCGGATCGGCCGGCTTCATCGCATCGGCGGGAGCCGCAGGCTTTGCATCCTGCGCCGAGGCTTTCTCGCCCGAGTCGCTGCAGGCGGCGAGCAGTGCCACCGCCGGAATTGCGGCTAGCGACGACAGGAGGTTCCTGCGGGACAAAAGACGGGTCATACGAATCACCTGACAATGGTTGGATTTTGCAATGCAAAGGCTAGAAAAGGCGAGAGTTGGCGCGAATTAAGGCATCCCCGTCCCCATTCCAATCGCCAAACCTTGTCTACGCGATCACGAAAGCGCGAGATCAATGCTTGTCGCCCAAAAGGGCGCAGCGGTTTTGGGTGGGCGACATGCATAAAATTCAAGTCTTCTTTTGACCGAGAATGGTGGCGCCGAGCCGCTCCAGCGAAGCGCGCAGTCCGTCATCCTCGATCATTCCGACAGTGCCTGACAACTTTACCTTCTCGGCCGCGGTCAGCGGCCGAAAGCTTGGTTTAGGCCGCCCTTTGTCCGCCGTCACCGGCTTTTGTACGATTCTGATACGGCCGATAGCGTTGAAGCCGAGGAAGGCGTTGACCCTGTTAATGATCTCGCCGGTCTCGTGCTGCAGATGGAGCGCGGCCATGCCTTCGCAGGCGATGACCAGAACCGCCGGCTCGAACGGATCATCTTCATGCATGCGGCGCGGCCACTGGATCTTTTCAGGGCGCGAACGGCTGGCGAGCCGCGGCCCGGCAATCTCCTCCCAGGACTGGACGAGCCCGATCGACATGCCGGCCCGCTTCCGCAACACCGGATCGAGAATCTGGGTTGCGAGATCACTCACCGGAACGGGATTGCCGAAGGGCCTTTTCCCTGCCATGTGCGTTCTCCAGTCACGACCTTCACCACGCATCGGTTAGGCCAGTCCTCGATCAATGGCACTGCACGACCAGACCCGCAAGACCGCATCCGGAGACAGCGGCAGAGCCGCGTCTGGAGAAAGCGGCCAGATCGCGTCCCGCCTGCTCGCCTGGTACGACGCGTATCACCGCGACTTGCCGTGGCGCGTTGCGCCGCGCGAGTTGGCAAGCGGCATACGGCCCGATCCATACCGCGTCTGGCTTTCCGAAGTCATGCTGCAGCAGACCACGGTCGAAGCGGTAAAATCCTATTTCCGGGCCTTTGTCCAGAAATGGCCTGATGTTGAGGCGTTGGCTGCGGCACAGGCCGAAGATGTCATGAAAGCCTGGGCCGGGCTCGGCTATTATTCCCGCGCGCGCAATCTCAAGGCCTGCGCCGATCTCGTCGCACGGCAAGGCGGCAGGTTTCCGGACACGCAGACTGCCTTGAGAGAGCTGCCCGGCATCGGCGCCTACACGGCGGCGGCGATCGCGGCGATCGCCTTCGACCAGCCGGCCGCGGTCGTCGACGGCAATGTCGAGCGGGTCGTTTCCCGGCTGTTCTCGATTGCCACGCCGCTGAGCGAAGCCAAGGGAGACATACGCGCCTATGTCGAGCGCATGGTTCCAGCGACCAGACCGGGCGATTTCGCCCAGGCGATGATGGATTTGGGCGCGACGATCTGCACGCCGCGCCGGCCGCGTTGCATGCTGTGCCCGCTGCGAGAGGATTGCAGCGCCACTGTTTCAAGCGATCCCGAGCGCTTTCCTGTCCGCCTGCCGAAGGGCGAGAAACCGTTGCGGCGCGGGGCTGCCTTCGTTGCCGTACGTGACGATGGCGCCATTCTTTTGCGCAAACGTGCGGATAAAGGCCTGCTCGGCGGCATGACCGAAGTACCGACGACCGGCTGGACCGCGCGGGTCGACGGCGCCACCACGGACGCGGCAGCGCCCTTCCCCGGCAACTGGCGGCCAACCGGGCGGATTGGCCATGTCTTCACCCATTTTGCGCTCGAACTCGACGTCTTCAAAGCGATGACCGATGGCGCCGCCCCGGCGGGTCATTTCTGGTCGCTGGCCCACGAAATTTCCGGCGAAGCGCTGCCCACCGTCATGAAAAAGGTAATCGAAGCGGCGATACCGGGCGCGACGAAGAAGCAGCGCGCACATTGAATCGCCTACATCACCCCACATGAAATGCATTGAACGAGGACTAGAATGACCGAAATCCGCCACATCGTTTTCGACATCGGCAAAGTGCTGATCCACTACGATCCGAACTTGCCCTTCAGCCGATTGATCCCCGACGCCGACGAGCGGAAATGGTTCTTCGACAATGTCTGCACGCATGACTGGAACATCGAGCAGGACCGGGGCCGGACCTGGGAAGAGGCCGAGGCGCTGCTGATCGCCGAACACCCGGACCACGCCGAAAACATCCGCAACTTCCGCCGCCTCTGGCACGAGATGGTGCCGCACGCTTATGACGACAGCGTCCAGATCATGGAGAAGCTGATAGAGAGCGGCCACGACGTCACCATGCTGACCAATTTCGCCGCCGACACGCTGGCTGAAGCCCGGCAGCGTTTCGACTTTCTCAACCGTCCGCGCGGTGTGACCATTTCGGGCGAGATCGGCATGATCAAGCCGGATCGCGGCATTTACGACCATCATGTGACCGCGTTCGGCCTCGAGCCCGCGGCCACGCTGTTCATCGACGACAGCCCGAAAAATGTCGACGGTGCCAAGGCGGCCGGCTGGCAGTCGGTGCTGTTCACTGACGCAAAGACGCTCGAGGCGGACCTCAGAGGGCTGGGGGTCAGAGTGTGATTTGAATCACTTCGACAGGCCGATTGATAATCCGCTTTAACATGGCAGACACATACGATCCGTTCGTCAGGCCCCTGCCCGCTCCATGCCGAGGCGGGCGATACGGCGAAGCTCGTCGATCGGGGTCAGGCCGCCGCTGCGCTCATAATGCCAGAAGGTCCAGCCGTTGCAGGCATCCAGCCCCTGAACTTCCGCGCCGATCTTGTGGATCGATCCGGCGCTGTCGCCGACCGCCACCGTGCCGTCGGCGCGCACCCTGGCCGCCCAGCGCTTCTTGGCGTCATAGAGTGTGGCACCTGGCAGCATCAGCCCGGTGTCGATAAGGCTGACGAAAGCAACGCGCGGCTCGGCGCGCTTGCCGGTGAGCACGGTGAGATCAGCGCGGTCCAGCGGCCGGACCGCATCGATGCGCTCGTTGGCGGCGTCGATATAGGCCTGCTCACGCTCGATGCCGACGAAATGGCGGCCGAGGCGCTTGGCCACGGCGCCGGTGGTGCCGGAGCCGAAGAAAGGATCGAGCACGATATCGCCGGGCTTCGTCGAGGCCATCATGATGCGGGCGAGCAGCGCCTCGGGCTTCTGCGTCGGATGCAGCTTGTCGCCATTTTCATTCTTCAGGCGCTCGCCGCCGGTGCAGATCGGAAACAGCCAGTCGGAACGCATCTGGATGTCGTCATTCGACGCCTTCAGCGCTTCGTAGTTGAAGGTGTAGCCCTTGCCCTTCTGGTCACGCGAGGCCCAGATCATCGTCTCATGGGCGTTCTGAAAGCGGCGGCCACGGAAATTCGGCATCGGATTGGTCTTACGCCACACGACATCGTTGAGGATCCAGAACCCCAGATCCTGCATCTTGGCGCCGACCCTAAAAATGTTGTGGTAGGAGCCGATGACCCAGATGGTGCCGTTGGGTTTCAGCACGCGGCGCGCCGCCAGCAGCCAGGCGCGAGTGAAGGCGTCGTAGACCTCAAAACTCGCGAACTGGTCCCAGTCGTCGTCGACGGCATCGACCCTGGACTGGTCGGGACGATGCAGATCGCCGTCGAGCTGCAGATTGTAGGGCGGATCGGCAAAGATCACGTCGATGGATTTTTCGGGCAGCCGGTCGAGCGCGGCGACGCAATCGCCCTTCAGGATCGTATCCAGCCATTCGGATTGCTGGGGAGCATGGGAAAGCTCATCGAGAAGACGCACGGCAGACATTGTGACACCCAAAGCACGCGTTACTGTTTACTCCCTGTTATGGTTACCGATCAGCGTAAATATTCGATGAAGGCCGAGGGTCCGGAGCCCAGGTAATTTGCGAAGACCGGTCTGTTGGTGTATGCCGCGCCGCCTGAACCGTCTCAGCCCCTCCCTCCCGCTTTCCGGATCGCTATGCCTCAGCCAGACCTTGTCATCTTCGATTGCGACGGCGTGCTCGTCGATTCCGAAATCATTGCCGCGCGCGTCGAAGCCGAGCTTTTGACGTCGGCCGGTTACGAGATATCGGCCGAGGAGCTTTCTGAAACCTATGCCGGGCTGACCTTCAAGGACATCATGATGCGTGTCGAAGAGAAGTCTCGCATCCCGTTCCAGGCCTCGCTGATCGATCGTGCCGAAGAGCTGGTCGACCGCCGGCTGCGCGCCGACGTGCGCGCCGTCGACGGGGTGCACGAGGCAGTCGCCGCGGTGACAGCACCGCGCTGCATCTGCTCGAATTCGCGCACCGAGCGGATCGAATTCATGTTGGAGAAGGTGCGTCTGCTGCCGTTTTTCACTGGGCACATTTTTTCCTCGCTGGAGACGCCGAGCGGAAAATCCAAGCCGGCGCCCGACGTGTTTCTCTTTGCCGCGGAAAAACTCAAGGCCGACCCGGCGAACACCTTCGTCATCGAGGATTCCGTGCACGGTGTGACCGGCGCCAGGACAGCCGGCATGCGTGTGATCGGCTTCACCGGAGCGGCGCACAGCTATCCCGGACATGCCGACGCGCTGACCGAGGCCGGCGCCGAAACGGTCATCCGCCGCTGGGCGGAGCTGAAAAGCGTGATCGCCGCCCTGTCGGAATGGTCGGCGGATGCGTGATGCATGCGCCTCCGACCGTAGGCGGCTCCAACGCCGCCGCTATTCGGCCGCGGCAATCCTTTTGTCGGTCTTCTTCGGCGGGCCTTCGTCATAGCCGGCGAACGCCTGATAGTCCCGCGCGGTGGGCTCGGGAACGACAACGTTCGAATCGGTGAAGACGAACTGGGTGGCACTCGAGGGATTGGTAACCTGGACCTGATGTTGGTGAAGCTGCGAGTAAAGGACCTCGGTGCCATGCATCACAGCGATACGGATCGGCATGGTGATGGTACCCGGGCTGAACATCGGTCCCGGAACGACCTTGCCGGCGACGGCTATCTTCATCGTCAGCGAGCCGTTGGCACGGTTGCAGTCGCGGGTCACATCGGTGATCGAGGCCTGATAGATGATCTTCGCGGAATCGTCCTGCTGGTCGCTGCTCGCGTCAAGCGCGGCAGCTTCGGCGTCCTGAGCGGCGGCTTTTTTCTTGGGCTTTTGGCTGCCCTTGGCATAGGTGTTGAAGAAGGCGGTGCCGTCGCGCAGCGTCACTTTCGGACAATAGGCCTGCAATTGGCTGGCGAGAACCTTGGGGTCCGGCGGTGGTGGCGGTGTTGTGTCCGTCTTTCCGAAGCCCAGGATGCCATTGCCGCCTGATTGGCAGCCGGCGGCGGTAAGCATAAAGCCAGTGAGCGCCAGACCCGCGACAAAACGACCGTTGAATGTATGAAACGCCATGAACTGCACTTCCCTCTCGCAAAGCGGGTGACGTATATCAACCGCGCGGCAAAAATGCGACTGAACAAGTCCGGAAATTAACCACTTTGCCGCAGACGAAACCGCCCGGCAGCAATGGAACATGACGATGCAATATGTGAGTACCCGCGGGGAAGCGCCCGTGCTTGGATTTTCCGACGCGGTGCTGGCGGGCTTGGCGCGCGATGGCGGTCTTTATGTGCCTGATACCTGGCCGCAGTTTTCGGCGGCAGATATCCGCGCCATGCGCGGCCTTGCCTATCCCGACCTCGCCATCCGCGTGCTGTCGCCGTTTCTCGGCGGCGAGATCGCGATGCCGGTGTTCGAACGCCTGGTGCGCGAAGCCTATGCGACCTTCCGTCATGAGGCGGTCTGCCCGCTGATGCAGACCGGCTCGAACATGTTCGTTCTGGAACTCTTCCATGGCCCGACGCTTGCCTTCAAGGACGTGGCCATGCAGCTTCTCGCCCGGCTGATGGACCATGTGCTTGCCGAACGCAACCAGCGCGCCACCATTGTCGGCGCCACGTCCGGCGACACCGGCGGCGCCGCCATCGATGCCTTCGCCGGGCGCAACAGCACCGACATCTTCGTTCTTTTCCCGCACGGCCGGGTCTCGCCGGTGCAGCAGCGGCAGATGACGACGTCCTCTGCCGCAAATGTCCATGCAATCGCGGTCGAAGGCAATTTCGACGATTGCCAGGGGCTGGTGAAGGACATGTTCAACGATCACGCTTTTCGCGACCGGGTATCGCTGTCCGGCGTCAATTCCATCAACTGGGCCCGCATCATGGCCCAGATCGTCTATTATTTCTCATCGGCGCTGTCGCTCGGCGCGCCCGACCGGCCGGTTTCCTACACCGTACCAACCGGCAATTTCGGCGACATCTTCGCCGGCTACGCCGCCAAGAAGATGGGGCTGCCGATCGAGCGGCTGATCATCGCGACCAACGATAACGACATTCTGGCGCGCACGCTGTCGAGCGGCGAATATCGCACGAAAGGCGTCTTTTCGACCACGTCGCCGTCTATGGACATCCAGGTTTCTTCGAATTTCGAGCGCTTGCTCTTCGAGGCGGCCGGCCGCGACGCCTCGACCGTGCGGCGCTACATGAGCGGCCTCAAGCAGTCCGGCGCCTTCACCATCGAAGCGGGCGAGATCGCCAGGATCCGCTCCGAATTCGATGCCGGCCGTTCGACCATGGACGAAGTCGCCGCTACGATCCGCTCGACGCTCGCAGCCAGCGACTATCTGCTCGACCCGCATACGGCCGCAGCCATACATGTTGCGGCTGCGAAGGCCACCAATGCCGTGCCGATGGTGGTGCTGGGCACCGCCCATCCGGCAAAGTTCCCGGCCGCCGTCGAAGCCGCCAGCGGCGTGTCGCCGACCCTGCCCGCATGGCTAGGCGGGTTGATGACATCAGAGGAAAAATACACGGTACTTCCATCCGACCTGAAAATGGTGGAAGATTATGTTAGCCGCCACACGCGGGCGGCAAGTTAGGGAGTATCAGCTATATGGGTGTTGAGGTAAGCCGTCTGTCGAACGGCCTGACAGTCGCCACCGAAACCCTTCCAAGCCTCGAATCCGTCGCTCTTGGTGCCTGGCTCAAATCAGGCGCCCGCAACGAGCGTAGCGAAGAGCACGGAATGGCCCACTTGCTTGAACATATGGCGTTCAAGGGAACCAGAAGGCGAAGCGCCTTCGAGATCGCCTCGGAAATCGAGGACGTCGGCGGCGAGATCAATGCCGCTACCAGTGTCGAGACCACCTCCTATTATGCCAGGGTGCTGAGCGACGACGTGCCCCTGGCCGTCGATATCCTCTCCGACATCTTGCAGGAATCCGAGTTCGACCCGCAGGAGCTGGAGCGCGAACAGCATGTGATCCTGCAGGAGATCGGCGCCGCTCACGATACGCCCGACGACATCGTCTTCGACCGCTTCACCGAGACGGCTTTTCGCCACCAGACGATCGGCCGCTCAATCCTCGGCACGCCGGAAACCGTCAAATCCTTCACCTCGAAGCAATTGCACAAATTCATCGAACGGCAATATGGCGCCGAGCGCATGGTGGTCGTCGCCGCCGGCGACATCAAGCACGACAATTTCGTGCGCGAGGTCGAGAAGCACCTTGGCGGTTTCCGCAGCAAGTCCGACAACACGATGCCGCAATTTGCGCAATATGTCGGCGGCGATTTCCGCGAGGACCGCGACCTGATGGACGCGCAGATCGTGCTGGGATTCGAGGGCCGCGCCTATCATGTACGCGACTTTTACGCCTCGCAGGTCCTGTCGATGATCCTTGGCGGCGGCATGTCGTCGCGTCTTTTCCAGGAGGTCCGCGAAAAGCGCGGGCTGTGCTATTCGGTCTATGCCTTCCACTGGGGTTTTTCC
The DNA here is from genome assembly GCF_053848065.1 of Mesorhizobium sp. BHscii. Lineage (NCBI taxonomy): Bacteria > Pseudomonadati > Pseudomonadota > Alphaproteobacteria > Hyphomicrobiales > Phyllobacteriaceae > Mesorhizobium > Mesorhizobium sp. BHscii. Next base: position 57,783 of record NZ_JBSPKW010000010.1, read on the forward strand.
GATACCGGCATATTCGGCGTCCATGCCGCGACCGGGCAGAGCGACATCGCCGAGCTGGTGCCGGTGGTCATCGACGAGTTGCAGAAGGTCGGCGAGAACATCCTGCAGGAGGAACTCGACCGGGCACGCGCCCAGTACCGTGCAGGCCTGATCATGTCCGCCGAAAGCCCGGCCAGCCGCGCCTCGCAGATCGCCCGGCAAATGCTGCTGTTCGGCCGGCCGATCGCCAAGGAAGAGCTGATGGAACGGCTGTCGGCGCTGACGGTCGAGCGGCTGACGGACCTGTCGTCACGGCTGTTTTCGACAAAGCCGACGCTGACTGCCGTCGGACCGGTGGGTACGCTCGCTCCCTATGAGGCGGTCCTCGAATCGCTTTCGGGCACGCAGACCACGGCCCGAAAGCTCGCCGGCTAAAGTCCATCAAAGCGTCATGTTCGCGCTCCCTTTCTTTCGCCGTGACCTGCCGGCACTGAAGGGTGACCGGGTCACGCTGCGCGTGCCGCTGACCAACGACTACCGCGAATGGTCGGTGCTGCGCGGGGAAAGCCGCGCCTTCCTGGAGCCGTGGGAGCCGCGGTGGAACCCCGACGAGCTCGACCGCACGGCCTGGCGGCATCGCCTCAGCCGCTATCGCGAAGACTATGCGCAGGGAACGGCCATAGCCTTCTTCATCTTCGAGAAAGGCAGCGGCAAGCTTGTCGGAGGAATCACCCTCGGCAACATCCGCCACGGCGTCGCGCAAAGCGGCCATATCGGCTACTGGATCGGCGAGCGCTACAGCGGCCGTGGTCTGATGACCGACGCGGTCAAGGTCGTGACGCGCTTTGCCTTCGATACGCTGAGGTTGCACCGGATCGAAGCTGCCTGTATTCCCGACAATGCCCGGTCGATCCGCGTGCTTGAAAAAGCCGGATTCCGGCGCGAAGGACTTCTGCGATCCTATCTCAGGATCAATGGCATCTGGCAGGACCACTACCTCTACGCCCGGATCGAAGACGATCCGCCGGGCGCGGGAACGAAGGACTGATTTTGACGAATTTCCTGCGAATCGGGTCGTTGTTCGCCTTTGTGCTGACGGCAATCGCCGTGCTCTGCGCGGCGTCCTCGGCCTTCGCCGTCGAGCCGATCAAGATCGCCCGCGACGACGTGGCGCTCGACCTTTCGGGCGCCGTCGAAATCTACCGCAACCAGGGCGAGAACTTTCAGGTGTCGACCGCTCCAGGCCCGGACGGCATCGTGCGGCGCATCGAGGTCGAGGCCAATGATGCGCGCTCGACCGGCGACTGGGCGGTGTTCGCGCTTGCCAACACCACCGACCAGCAGCTCGACAGGCTGATTGTCGCACCGCATTTCCGGCTGGTGAATTCCGGCATCTTCTGGCCGGATCTCGGCTCGACCCGCATTGCCGCGATCACGCCCAGCGAGGGCTTCGCGCTTGACCGCCAGAGCAGCCCCGACGCCGATGTGTTCCGGGTGACGCTGAACCCCGGAACGGTGATCACCTTTATTGCCGAACTTGCCTCGCCCAAACTGCCGCAGGTATATCTATGGGATCCGGAATCCTACAAGGATTCGGTCAATTCCTACACGCTGTTTCGCGGCATCGTCATCGGCATCGCCGGCCTTCTGGCGCTGTTCCTGACCATCCTTTTCGTGGTCAAGGGGACCTCGATGTTCCCGGCAACCGCAGCACTCGCCTGGGCGGTGCTCGCCTATATCTGCATCGATTTCGGCTTTCTCAACAAGGTCCTGGAAATATCGCCCGGCAACGAGCAGATGTGGCGAGCCGGAACGGAGGTGGCGCTTGCGGCGACCTTCGTGGTGTTCCTATTCGCCTATCTCAACCTCAACCGATGGCACGGCCATTTCAGTTACGGCGCGCTGGTCTGGATTCTGGGGCTGCTGCTGATCGCTGGCGTTGCGATCGTCGATCCGGCGGTCGCCGCCGGCATCGCCAGGCTGTCCTTCGCCGCCACCGCGCTGACCGGCCTCGGCCTGATCATCTTCCTCGGCATACGCGGCTACGACCGTGCCATCATGCTGGTGCCCAGTTGGGTCATGGTCCTGTTGTGGCTATGCGGGTCGTGGATGGCGATCACCGGCATGCTCGACAACGACATCGCCCAGCCGGCACTGGGCGGCGGGCTGATCCTCATCATCCTGCTGATCGGCTTCACCGTCATGCAGCACGCCTTTGCCGGCGGCGCACTGCATCAGGGCCTGTTCTCCGATCTCGAACGGCAGGCGCTGGCCGTCGCCGGATCGGGCGACACGGTGTGGGACTGGGACGTGATGCGCGACCGCGTCGTCACCAGGCCGGATGTCAGCATCCAGCTTGGCCTTGCGCCCGACAGCCTGGGCGGAGCTGCTCGCAACTGGCTGCCGGTACTTCATGCCGACGACCGCGACACGTTCCGTACCACGCTCGACGTGGTGCTCGAACACCGGCGCGGCAGGGTGTCGCAGAATTTCCGCCTGCGCGGCGCCGACGGGCACTATCACTGGTTTTCGCTGCGCGCACGGCCGGTGATCGGATCGGACGGCGAGGTCATCCGCTGCGTCGGCACCATGGTCGACGTGACGGAGCAGAAAAAGTCCGAGGAGAGGCTGCTGCACGATGCCGTGCATGACAATCTGACTGGCCTGCCGAACCGGGAATTGCTGATGAATCGGCTGGAGGCGATCATTTCGATCGCGCGCACGGAAGAGAAAGTGCGTCCGACCGTCTTCGTGATCGACATCGACCGGTTCAAGCAGGTCAATGACGGGCTCGGCATCTCGGCCGGCGATACCATCCTGCTGACCGTTGCGCGCCGGCTGCACCGGTTGCTCAAGCCGAAGGATTCGCTGTCGCGTTTTGCCGGCGACCAGTTCGCGCTGATGCTGCTTTCCGAACAGGACCCGGCCCGCATCGCAGCCGTTGCCGACGCCATCAAGCATGCGATCAACAATCCGATCACCTTTGCCAAGCGCGAGATCGTGCTGACCGCCTCGATTGGGCTGGTCACCTGGACCTCGGCGCAGAGTTCGGCCGAGGACATGGTCAAGGACGCCGAGCTTGCCATGCACCAGGCCAAACGTTTTGGCGGTGACAGGATCGAGCCGTTCCGCCCCGCCTTCCGGACCGTCGGCACCGACCGACTGCAGTTCGAGTCCGACCTGCGCCGCGCCATTGAACGGCGCGAATTCACACTCGCCTACCAGCCCATCGTGCGGCTAGAAGACGGCAGTGTTGCCGGATTCGAGGCGCTTTTGCGCTGGGACCATCCGCGGCGCGGCATGATCCCGCCGGGCGATTTCATCCCGGTCGCCGAGAGCTGCGGCCTGATCGTGCAGCTTGGCCTGTTCGCTATGCAACAGGCCGCCGAAGATCTGGCGGGATGGCAAAAGCAGATCGGCGACGCGCCGCTGTCGGTTTCGGTCAATCTGTCCAGCCGTCAGCTCATCCGCCGCGATCTGGTCAGCGACGTCCGATCGGTGATCGCGCGGGCCAACCTGAAGCCGCGCTGCTTCCGGCTCGAACTCACCGAATCGCTGGTGATGGACAATCCCGAGCAGACAGCCCATGTGCTGAACAAGCTGAAGAAGCTTGGCATCGGCCTGTCGCTGGACGATTTCGGCACTGGCTATTCCTCGCTGGCCTATCTGACGCGCTTTCCCTTCGACACGATCAAAATCGACAAGAGCTTTGTCGACGACGCGACACCGAAGCGCGCGGTGCTGCTCAAATCCATGGTCAACATGGCGCATGAACTCGGCCTTTCGGTCGTGGCCGAGGGCATTTCGGATGAAAGCGATGCGCTCGAACTGCGCCAGATGGGCTGCGAATATGTGCAGAGCTTCATGTTCGGCGCGCCGATGCCCGGCGATCAGGTGCTGAAGACGCTGAAGGAACAGTATCCGCTGGCTCGGGCTTGATTTTGTGCATGTCGGTTGTCCCAAGACCGCTGCCCATTTTGGGCGGCATGAGCCTGGCGATTGGCACCCGCTGGAGCGCATCGGCAACGTCTCTGCTCCCCCGGCTCGGCACTCCATCAATAGTACGACCGGAGGTCACGCGACTGTGAACGGGAGTATTGGTTTACGGTTCGCGCTGTGCATCATACCCTCTTGGCGAAATCGGTGCGAAGAGCAGACCCGCTGACAATTCAGCCTGCTGGCCGGAATCACCGGGTCATGATGGAGGCCAACTGATGAATTTCGACAAGATTTCTGCCTGGGCTCCGGTGTGGTTAAGCGTCGTGAGGATCATGTCGGCGCTGCTGTTTTTGGAGCACGGAACTCAAAAGTTATTCAATTTTCCGCCCGCTCCCGAGCCGATGCAACTGTCGGGATTTCTTGTAATTCAGGCATTGATCGAGCTGATCGGAGGCGCGCTGCTTGCCCTCGGCCTCTTCACCCGGCCGGTTGCGTTCATTCTGTCCGGCAACATGGCGGCCGCCTATTTCATGGCGCATGCACCGCAAAGCTTCTTTCCGGTAGTCAACCAGGGCGACTCGTCGATCCTCTACTGCTTCATTTTCCTGTACTTCTTTTTCGCGGGAGGCGGCGCGTGGAGCGTCGATGCGGCCCGTCGCGGGACCGGCCTCGCGACGCCCTGAACAGGATCGCGAGGGAACTTCCCGGGCGGCTTCCAGCGGAGCATGTCCGACAGCCTGTCAGGTCGAAATGATAAGAAGTTTCGACTCCACTGATCGTCGCTTTCGGGCTTAGGGCGGCCATTGCCGCACTTTCGACCCGTCGCTTTCCGTTATGCGGGCATCAAACTGATGACCCGCATGATCGCGACCGTACGCCCGTGTTCTGGGTGCCTTCTGTCGGCGATAGAGATAGTTCTCGGGAAGGCCGAGGCGACGGCACGACTGGACGGCCGGAGATGAAGGGAGCACCATGCTCTCGCAGATTGCAGCCGTCGTCTTCACAAAAGCGCGCTCCCACGGCTTCAACGTCCAGTGGTCGCCGAGTGCCAACCGCTTGCGGACCCAGCGGGGCAGGATCTCGACAGCCGCCTTCAGAAATGGCCGCTGAAGCGGCCGAGCCACTTCCGGCAAGGCGGGAACGTCTTCCATGATCTGCAGGAATTCCAGGACGATCGGCGATGCGACGAGTCTTTGCCGCATCACGTCGAACAGCGCGTAAAGCTCGGCCTGAGACGTGGGCGCGCCGGCCGCACCATAGAGAAGTGCGACGGGGCGAGCCTCAGCAAACATCGCGTCCCGTTCGAAAAAATGCAGACGATGCACATAGACGTGATACGCCTCCATGAAACCAAAACCGGCCGTAGCTTGCACCCAGTCCAGCAACTCCGGGTCGGTGGCGTGGTATGGCTCACCTTCGCTGGTTTGGCCTGAAACGCGGCCATGCATCCTGACCACACCTTCAATCATGGCCTTGGCCTTGGTCCGGGGACCGTAGACCGTGACCAAGGCGGCGAGGCCAGTGCGCTGCAATCGTCGGAGCGCGTCGGAGCGGAATGTGCTGTGCTGCCAAATGGCGTCGCGAACCCGCGGCTCTGCCAATTCGAGCAGCACCGCCGTAACCCCGCCGATGAACAGCGCAACCGGGTTCTTGAAAATACGCCACGACAACGAGTCCGGCGGCAACAGCGCCGGCTCGCCCTGCGGGGTCGAGAAGTCCATCCGCGATCCGAGCCGCTGGCGCATGAACGACTGCGCAAGAGTATCCACACGACGCTCAAGCGGGCGAGGCAGAGGAAGGGTGCCCGAGTTGCCAAACATGCTCCGACTCTCCTGGCAACGACAAGCGTGTGGCTGGCGGATGCAGCACGAACGTCTTGGCCCTTCCGTCGTTCCAAAGATTCAAACTGGCGCGCTGTATTACTCCGCAAGAACACCGGGCCCGGATAGCCATCGCGAGCCCGGTCACGCCAGCCCTATGGGGTAAGATCGAGCGCCGGCACGATTCTGTGATAGGGCAGCCCCGCATCGTCGTTTAGACGCTTCACGTCGACCTCGGAATTAGCGTCAAACAGGCACATGCAGCGCCCGTCCTCCGGTGCGAAGGTCGAGCGCAGATAGCTGATGTCGGTGCCCTTGGATGTCATCTCGGCGGCCTGGCTGATCGCCGCCTTCTGCGCATCTCCCAGAGCTTCCATGCTGATGCCCTTGAGGTCGCGTTCCACCATGTAGACAGTCATTTCCAGATCTCCTCCTATGAACAGTGACCACAGGAGTTGAATGCAGCGGCGGGCGAAAGAGAACGACATTTTTTCTATCGATCGATAGCCGACAGTTATCGATGAAAGGGCTACAATGTCGTTTCGTGGAACCGCCTCGGGAGGGCTCGCCATGGAGATGTTTCAGGTCCGCTACGTGCTTGCTGCCGCGAAGATGCTGAATTTCACCAAGGCAGCCACCGATTGCAATGTGTCTCAGCCGGCGCTCACCAAAGCGGTCAAGACGCTCGAGGATGAGCTTGGCGCGCCCTTGTTCCACCGCGAGGGAAAGCGCGTCCTCCTGAGTGAGTTCGGGCGCTCCATTCTGCCGCATCTTCAGCAGATCATGCAGGAGGCCCACGCCACCAGGACGCTTGCCGACAATTTCAGGCTGCTCAACCAGGTGCCGATCCGCCTCGGCGTCATGTCGACCATCGGCCATGTGAAGCTCGCCCGGTTCCTGGCAAAGTTCCAGCGCGACTATCATGGCGTCGAGCTTGAAGTCAGCGAGGCGAGCGTGCAGGAACTGAAAAACAGGCTTGAGCAAGGCGATCTCGATCTGGCCGTCCTCAATCCGCTGGAGGGACTGGGAGCGGCTTTCCGCGTCCATGATCTCTACAGTGAGCGCTACGTCGTCGTATTCGCGCCGGATCACCGGCTTGCGAGCCTCAATGCAATCAAGTTGGTCGATCTCTCTCAAGAACCCTATGTCGATCGTCTGTCCTGCGAAATGCGGGACCTGGTGATGGGTGTGTGCCGGGAAAGAAACGTCAGCCTTTATGCCCGCTTTCGTTCCGAGCGCGAGGATTGGATCCAATCAATGGTGCTGGCGCGGATCGGCTTCGCCTTCATGCCTGAATATTCGGTGACATCGCCTGAACTTCTGCAGCGTCCGCTGATCGAACCCGCGGTGGCACGCACCGTGTCCCTGGCTAGCGTTCCGGGCCGGCCCTATAGCCCGGCGACGGCGGCAATGGTCCGAGCTGCCCAGAGCTTCGATTGGCCAGGCTAGGCGTTTGTTGCTGAAGCTGATTTTAGATGCGTTCTGCCGCCCTGGTGGTCCTCGGACCGGTACCGACCCGACCCAGGACTACCGACACTCAATCGCTGCGCATTTGGGCGATGTGGCTGCATGAGACGCGCAAAGTCGGTGAGATATGGCTATGCTCGCGGTGGAAGAGATGCCCTCCAAGCTCGGCCTCGAGCTTCTGGATAGCGCGGGTCAGCGCCGGCTGGGTCACGCAGCAGCGACGCTACCCGGAAGTAGCGGATTTCGTGTATCTCCATGGATCGCCCTTTCCCGATGACAGCCTTGCATCGGCGCGATGAAATATTGGCATTTCCTTTTTCTCCGAAACGACTGCAACTTTCTTGCTTCGTTGGAATCGCGCTCGCCGAAGGAGCGCGGGAGAAGGCTCACAATGACCGGATGGAAATTTGAGGGAGTACAATCATGACCTTGCCCAGTTGCGCAGTGAACCAGGCAAGTTTCCCGCAGATGTACGAGCGGTGGCTGGTCGGCCCTCTCTTCCGTCCATGGGCCGAGATGGCTCTTGACGAGCTGGAATTGTCTTCGGGCGATCGCCTACTCGATATCGCCTGTGGAACAGGAATAGTGGCGCGCGTTGCAAGAGAGCGGCTCGGTGAAGCCGGATATATCGTCGGCGTCGACATCAGCCCGGACATGCTTGCCGTGGCGCGGGCTGTAGAACCAGCCATTGACTGGCGCCAGGGCAATGCCGGCGAGCTGCCTCTGCGTAACGGTGAGACGTTCGACGTGGTCGTCTGCCAGCAAGGGCTGCAGTTCTTTCCTGACAGACCCGCGGCGGTGACGCAGATGCGTCGCGCGCTGGCGAAGGGTGGCAGGCTGGCGATCGCCATGTGGCGCCCGGACGACGAAATCCCGTTCTTTCGCGAACTGCGCCGCGTCGCGGAGCGCCATCTGGGCGCCATCGCCGATCAACGGTACAGCTTCGGGGAAGCGGCTCCACTTGAGGCGCTGCTGCGAGACGCCGGCTTCCACGAGGTCCGATCAAGGATTATTTCGCGCACCATCCACTTCGGGGAAGGCGCACCTTTCCTGCATTTGAATACGATGGCACTGGTCGGAATGAGTTCTTTAGCCAAGGAAATGGGCGATCAGGAACGCAAGCGCGTCGTGGAGGAGATCGTGAGCGAGAGTGCGCCCGTGCTGCAACCGTATGGCAATGGATCGGGATTAGCCTTCGAGCTCAGCGCCAATCTAGCGACGGCCAAAGGCTAAAAGATCTCTCTTCACAAGCAACGCATCGCCTACGCAACGCTCGATAAAATCTTCTTATTGTACATTACGAACTGTCCTCGCCGCATTGCGGCCATTGTACCGCCACGATCCATGACTAGCTAGAGCAAGCACTGACCGTTCTTCTTGTCTTTTTTCGACGTTGACGGCTCAACGTTGGAAATAGATCTGCCCAAAAGTATCTGGGCGGCTAGACAAGGAACGGAGGGGGACCTGGCGTCACTCCAAAGAACACGCGAATTCTTTGCTTGCGCAGACGTCATCCTTTCGGGCGGACGGCCTTTGTCGAAAAGGATCGCGGGGCTTGGCTTGGCGGCGACAGTGGCGGCCGTGCCATGGCCGGTCTATTCGGGAGTCTTGGTCAACGGAGTGACCGAAGCCGCAGTTGCCACTGCTGTTCCGTCCTCCGCTCTGAGTTTCCCCTCGGCCGCGCCCGAGTTCGACATCATCGATCCGGGCACCACGTCGACCTCCCGACGCAAGGGAGAAGGCATACTGGCCGACGCATTGAAGGGTACCGTGGCCATCCTTTCCGAAGGCGCGGAACAGATCGTCATCGGCATGTCGGTGCACGAGTTCGGCGAATACAAGGTGTCGCAGTACATTGCCAGCGAGATTCTGCGTGCCGCCAAGGACACCCAATTTCCTGCCGACACCCTTTTCGCGATCGCCGAGAAGGAGTCCTCCTTCGACCTCAACAATCGCCCGCCAAAAGGGTCGGCACTTGGTCTTATGCAGTTCCTCGACCAGACATGGCTCGAGGCGGTGAAGAAGTACGGTGCAGAGTTCGGCCTGGGCGACGAAGCGGAACTGATCCGGATCCGCTTAGAGGGCAAGCGCGAACACCATTTCGTCGACGACAAGGCCGATGAACAGCGCATTCTTGAATTCAGGCGCGATCCCTATCTGTCGGCAGCACTTGCGGCCAAGAACCTTCTCGCGGCCAAGGAACGCATCGAAGCCCGTCTCGAGAAGGCCATGGACGAAAGGGATCTTTACCTCCCCCATTTCCTTGGCACCAACGGCGCAGCACAGCTCCTGTCGAACGCCGACGAGACGCCCAATGCCACGGCCAGCAAAATCTTCCCCAAGGCGGCGCGCTTCAATACCGCGATGTTCAGGGCCGAGGGAAAACAGCTCACCGTTGGCCAGTTCCACCAGCGCCTGCGCTCCTTCTTAGAAGCGCGCATCGGCAAATACAGCGATGTCGAAAGCCGCGTGAAAGAGGCTGACCTGTCCTGGACAGCCGGTATCGAGAATCTCGTCTACGATTTGGGCAAACGGCTGGCGTCGGCAATGCAGCGGTAGCCAGCCAGGTATCGGGTTTTCACCACTAGGCGTGGCCGGCCGCCAGGCTGAGATGCGCGAGGTCGATACCGATCGAGGCGAGAATCCGGTCGTATTTGCGCTCGATGTCGGTATCGAACAGAAGCTCCGCATTTGCCGGGCAGGTCAGCCAACCGTTCTCGGCGATTTCGCTCTCCAGCTGACCTGCGCCCCAGCCCGAATAGCCGAGTGCCATCAGCGCGTGCCGGGGCCCACGGCCCGACGAAATGGCGCGCAATATGTCGACGGTCGCGGTCAGGCAAATGTCGTCGGAGACGGCGAGCGACGATTCCACTCGGTAGTCGCCCGAATGCAGGACGAAGCCGCGGCTGCGGTCCACCGGTCCGCCGTTGCGCACGACGAAGTCGCGGGCCTGCGCGGGCAAGCGGATCGCCTCCTGTTCGTTCATGATGCCGAGCTGCACGAGCAGATCCGGAAACAGCATCTGCTGCGTCTGGTTGATGACCAGGCCCATCGCGCCTTCGTCGCTGTGCGCGCAAATGTAGATGACGGAGCGCGTAAAGCGGTCGTCCTTCATGCCGGGCATGGCAATCAGGAACTGGTCGTCGAGAAAGCCGCGTCCCGCAGCCATCTTCTTGTGGCGCAACAAGTCCATGAGAGGAGCGTAACGCGTTTCTGGAGCGCCGAAAAGATGCGCCGCGCGCGATTTGGTCGCGGATGTGCAGCTAAGGTCAGGCAAAGCTGTGCCCGAGGTCACGTAAAGGCTGTGCCCGAGGTCACGTAAAAGCTGTGCCCGAGGTCACGCAAAAGCTGTGCCCGAGGTCACGCAAATATGATAACAGCGACGCCATGAAGTCATTGCGCAGCCATGAACGGACGGTCAAATCAGCGCCATGCAAAGTTTGAAAGTCCTGCTGCTCAGCGCCGCTGTCGGATGTGGAACCGGCCTCCCTGCCGCAGCCTCTTCGTCGACCTGGTACAATAGCGAAGGCGGCAGAGTGCGGCTTGTGACCAGCGGCAAGCCCGACGAAGCCGGGCGCATCCATGGCGTCCTCGATATTGCGCTCAAGCCTGGCTGGAAAACCTACTGGCGCGATCCGGGCGACGCGGGCGTGCCGCCGCAAATCGATATCTCGGCCAGCACCAACATTGCCAACGCGACGTTTTCGTTTCCGCCGCCCCAGCGCCACGACGACGGCTACGGCAAATGGGCCGGCTACGACCATCCGGTTTCGCTGCCGGTGACATTCACGCTGTCGGCGCCGAACGAGCCGGCCGTCATCGATGCCGATATCTTTCTCGGCATTTGCGAGACGATCTGCATCCCGCTGCAGACGAAGCTGACCATCGATCCGGGCTCCGATCCGGACAATGCCGAAGACGCCGCTTTGGTGAAGGCGGCCCTTGCAACGCTGCCTGCGCCCGCAAGACCCGATTTCGGCGTCAATATCCTGCCGGGCGACCGCGAGACACTGATTGTCGAGGCGAGCTTTCCGGGCAGTCCCGAAGCGGCGGATTTCTTCGTCGCCGGTGAGCGGGATTACATGTTCGGCGTGCCGGCCCGCAGCGAAAAGGATGGCAAGCTGGTGTTTGCCGTGCCGATCCTCGACAGGCCGACGACGACGCCGACGGATGGCGGACTTTACTACACGCTGACAACCGCGGCCGGCGCCGTCGAAGGCCTGCTGCCGTTTCCTTGATCCCGAGCAAAGGATGTTCAGGGCGAACATCCTTTGCCCAGCCTCCCCGACGGTTGCGGGGAACGGCTGAATTCGCTATCGCAAGGACACTTCCCTTCCATCTCTCAAGTGAGGACCTCGATGATGATTGCCGTTGGCGACAAGCTGCCCCAAGCGACCTTCAAGACGATGACTGCCGACGGCGCAAAAGCGATCACGACGGCCGAGATCTTCTCGGGAAAGAAGGTGGTGCTGTTCGCCGTTCCCGGCGCTTTCACGCCGACCTGCTCCAACAATCATCTGCCCGGCTATCTGGACAATTACGACGCCATCCTGGCGCGCGGCGTCGACACCATCGCCGTCGTCGCGGTCAACGACGTTCACGTGATGGGCGCCTGGGCCCGCTTCAGCGGCGGTGAAGGCAAGATCCTCTATCTTGCCGATGGCAATGGCGATTTCGTCAGGTCGATCGGCCTTGACGCCGATCTTTCCGGCGGCGGCATGGGGCTGCGCTCGAAGCGGTTTTCGATGATCGTCGACGACGGCAAGGTCACCGCGCTCAATGTCGAGACAAAGCCTGGCGTCGATGAATCCGGTGCGGCTCACATTCTCGGACAGCTTTCCGTTTTGGCGACAACATAGGCCAAGGTTTGCCACGGTCCTTTTGGCCTGACGATCACGCTTAGTCGAGCGCCGAGTGTCCAACTGGGCGTGCAAAGGACGCTCCAGGACTTCTGAGCCGCATGATCCAACAAAACCGGTACCGGTTTTCGGGCTCGTGCGCTAGCTCTTCGGAGTTGCTTGCTTTTGGGGGACCTCAATGATGTTTGACCACTTCTGGCGCGCTGTGGCGATCGGCATCGGCGCCACGGCGCTCATGGACCTCTGGGCGATTTTCCTGAACATGGTATTTGCTCAGCCGCGGCCGAACTGGGGACTGGTTGGCCGCTGGGTCTGGCATCTCAGAGACGGCAAGGTATTCCACGACGATATCGGCGAGGCAGCACCCTACGCGCATGAATCGGCGCTGGGCTGGGCCTTCCACTACTTTGTCGGCATCGTCTACGGCATCATTTTGACCGTTTTGGCGGGAGCGGCGTGGCTGGCCGCGCCGACCTTCCTGCCGGCCTTCATCCTCGGCATCGTCACCGTGGGTGCCGGCTGGTTCCTGTTGGCGCCCGGCATGGGCGCCGGCTGGGCCGCATCAAAGCGCCCCAACCCGATGCAGATCCGCGCCCTCAATCTCGTCTCACATACGGTGTTCGCGCTCGGGCTTTTCGGCACGGCGCTGCTGATCCGTTAGCCAAATTAATCGTCGCGGTGTTGCGCCAGCCTGTCGATCGGCCGCCATCCGTGGACAACGCGACGCGCGCGGATATCGTACGCGAAATAGTTCCCGCCGCCCGCTGGCTGATCCGCCTGGCGGCTGATCTCCCGCCCGCCGAGAGAAAGCAGCAGAAGCGTTCCGACACCTCCGTGGCCCACGAAAGCAACGTCGGCGGCGTCATCTGTGCCGAGCACAGTGTCTAACTCGCTCAGAATACGATGCTGAGCATCGATAGCCCGCTCCCATCCGCGAATGCTGCTGTATGGATTGGCGAAGAATTGGTCCGCGACCGCTTCGAACTCCGCAGGCGGTAGGAAACCGGTTGCCGATCGGTCATTCTCATGCATCCGTTCCCTCACCTCGACCTCAAGGCGGAGATGCCTTCCGAGTATCTCGGCGGTTTCTACCGCCTTGCGTTCACCCGATGACACGATACGCCGGATCGACCGAACCCACGGCTGATCGAGCATTGCAGACGTTCTCGCTCGACCGGTGTCGGATAGCCCCCACTCTGGCACTGGAACATTGGCATCGATCCGAACCTGGGGATGCGTGATGTAGTATGCGATCGGCATGATAGAGGTCTTCCTGCCAGAGAGCGGACCCGCAGCCGGAATTCAATAACTCTGGGTCGAGCGCCGTGGCTTTGCGACCGCCGGCTGCTTCGACTGCGGACCTGGCTTCGGCGTCGCGGTCTTGACGGGGCCTTTCTTGAACGGCGCCATGCCGAGCCGCGCCAGCTCGTCGGCACGTTCGTTCTCCGGATGGCCGGCATGGCCCTTGACCCAGTGCCAGACGACCTGATGGCGGTTGCGCGCCTCGTCGAGTGCCTGCCACAGCTCGGCATTCTTCACCGGTTGCCTGGCAGCGGTCTTCCAGCCGTTGCGCTTCCAGCCGTCGATCCAGCTGAAAATGCCGTCCTTGACATAGTTGCTGTCGGTATAAAGATCGACAGCACAAGGTTCTTTCAGCGCATTGAGCGCCGAGATGGCGGCCAAAAGTTCCATGCGGTTGTTGGTGGTCGCAGCCTCGCCGCCCGACAGTTCTTTCGTGACACCGTTGAAGCGTAGGACCGCCCCCCAACCGCCAGGCCCCGGATTGCCTGAACAGGCACCATCGGTGAAGATTTCAACGCGCTTGGTCATGTCAGTCCGTATTCGGAAGGAGATTTGATCGCCCGGTGGAAGCGCATCCGCCTGATATATTCGGTCGGGTCGCGTTTCACGACCAGCCCGCCATTGGCAACGGTCAGCCAGTCGTAAAGCCGGGTCAGCATGAAACGCAGCGCCGAGCCGCGTGCCAGGATAGGCAGCGCAGCTTTCTCCTCGCCGCTCAAGGGCCGCACGCTTTGGTAGCCGGCAAGTAGCGCCGTGCCCTTGGTCAGGTTGAAGGAAAAATCCTTCTCGAAACACCAGGCGTTGAGGCAGGTAGCGACATCATAGGCGTAGAGATCGTTGCAGGCGAAATAGAAGTCGATCAGCCCGGACAGTTTCTCGCCGAGGAAGAAGACATTGTCCGGGAAAAGATCGGCATGGATGATGCCCTCCGGCAGGTCTTTGGGCCAGTTCCGCTCGAAATCGGCGAAGTCGGCATCGACCTCGGCCGCCAGTCCCGGCTCGACCTCGTCGGCGCGAAGGCGAGCGGCGCTCCACAGCTTGCGCCAGCCATCGATTGCAAGGGCATTCGGACGGGTCATCGGAAAGTCGGCGCCGGCAAGATGCAGTGCCGCCAGCGCCTTGCCGACCTCGCCGCAATGCGCTGATGTCGGCCGCCGCAGCGAAAGGCCTTCGAGGAAAGTGATGATGACCGCCGGCCGGCCGGCAAGCATTCCGATGACGTTGCCATCATGCGCCGTCACCGGAAGCGGGCAGGAAATGCCCTTCCTGGCGAGATGGCCCATCAGGCCGAGGAAGAACGGCAGGTCGGCCTTGTCGACACGCTTTTCGTAGAGCGTCAGGATGTAGGAGCCGCTGGTCGCGTGCAGCAGGAAATTCGAGTTCTCGGTCCCTTCGGCGATGCCCTTGTAGGACAGGAGATCGCCGACCGGATAGGCCTTCAGGAACGCGCCGAGCTCGCCTTCGTTGACGTCGGTGTAGACCGCCATGGGCTCTTCACGCGGCTCCGTTGACGAAGGCCATGTCGGCCGCCGTCAGTTCGACATCGCGCAGGACCCGCATCACCGGAAAATCCTCGGTCTCTGTCGCCGTCACCGCCAGCTCGATCGTCACGTTGAAGCGCTGCCGGAATGCATCGATGATCTCGTCGACGATGATTTCCGGCGCCGACGCGCCTGCCGACAGACCGAGCGTCGAGATGCCGGCAATGTCAGTCCACGGAATTTCGGAGGCGCGCTGCACGAGAAGCGACATCGAGGCGCCGGCGCGCTCGGCCACTTCGACGAGACGCCGCGAATTGGAGGAGTTGGGGGCGCCGACGATCAGGAAGAGATCGGAGCCCGCGGCGGTCTCCTTGACCGCTTCCTGGCGGTTGGTGGTGGCGTAGCAGATCGATTCCGCTGCCGCCGCATGCAAATCGGGAAAACGATCCTTAAGCACTCGAATGATGCCGGCGGTGTCCTCGACCGACAGCGTCGTCTGGGTGACGAAACCGAGCGCCTGCGCGTCTGCGGGCACCAAATTCGCCGCGTCGGCTTCGGTCTCGATCAAGGTGACGGCGCCGTCCGGCAATTGCCCCATCGTGCCGATCACTTCCGGGTGGCCGGCATGGCCGATCAGAAGCACATGGCGGCCGAGCCGCCGGTGGCGCATCGCCTGCTTGTGGACCTTCGACACCAGCGGGCAGGTGGCGTCGAGATAGAAGAGGTTGCGGGCCTGGGCGTCCGCCGGTACCGACTTCGGCACGCCATGGGCCGAAAAGACGACCGGGCTCTGGCGATGCTCCGCCGGTATCTCGGAGAGCTCCTCGATGAACACCGCACCGAGGCTTTGCAGCCCCTCGACGACGTAGCGATTGTGGACGATCTCGTGGCGGACGTAGACCGGCGCACCGTATTTCTTCAGTGCCAGCACGACGATCTGGATGGCGCGGTCGACGCCGGCGCAGAAGCCCCGCGGTTGGCAGAGCCTTATCGTCAGCGGTGGCTTTGTGGTCGTGTGAAGCATGATTACCGGCCGGTTGTCGTAGCATGAACTCAAGTCTTGAACTCAAGGCGCGAAATGAGGTGCGCACCCCTGCCCTGTCAAGGGCGCCGGTGCCGATCATTAGAGCGACGTGCGTCGATTTGGACGCACAAAGTACGCTCTAACACTTTTATCTACGCATCGTGCTTTCCGAAAATCGATTCCGATTTTCGGGCCGATGCGTCTTTCGCCGGGCGGCGAAGCATGAAGATGAGGACGCCGGCAAGGGCAGCGGCAAGGCCGTACCAGGTTACGGCATATTGCAAATGGCTGTTCGGCAGGTCGATGATGGTAACGCCGCCGACCGGCAGCCCACCCGGGTTCGGCGTGGCGTCCGCGTCGATGAAGAACGGCACCAGCCCCGCGCCGGCCGGCAGACCGGCGCTGGCCGCCATGGCGTCGCGATCCTTCCAGTAGAAGATGTTCTTCTGCGGATCATTGTCGGGAAGCATCATCGAGGGCTTTGCCGGCAGCGGATTGCGGGCGAGCCCCGTCACCGTCACCTTGCCCGCACCCTGGCTTTGCGGGCGCTTGGCCGCGTCCTTGAGATCGTACGGTACGAAGCCGCGATTGATCAGAACGACGCGGCCGTCCTCCAGCTGCAAGGGCGTGAAGACATCGAAACCCGACTGGCCTTCCCAGGTCGCGAAGAAATGTCGCTCGCCTTGATGCATGAAAGTGCCTGATACCGTCACCGGCGTGTAGTCGACGTCGCCGGTGGAGGTGAACCGCTTTTCGACCTCGGCCAAAGGCACAGGCGCAAAGTGCGTGCGCTGGTCGATAGTCTGAATAAGACCCTCTTTCCAGTAGAGGCGCTGCACCTGCCAGGTGCCTAGCCCAAGCAAAATGAAGAACAGCACGAGGCCTAGGCCAAGCAGCAATGCCGTCTTTGGTCGCGAAAGGCCTGCCACTGAACCGGATGTCGTGCTCATTCGCCGAGGTCCAGCCTGCCCTCTGCCGCCTTGTTACGGTATTGCAGCGTCAAGAGCACACCCTTGATCAGCCTGAGCGCGCCCAGGCAAAGCGCCAGCGTTAGCGGTATCCATAATACGAGATGCAGCCAGAGCGGCGGGTTCAGCGTCACCTCCATCCACAGCGCCAGCCCGACGACGATGAAGCCGATGATCAGGATGACGAACACCGCCGGCCCGTCGCCGGCATCGGCGTAGGAATAGTCGAGGCCGCAATTGGCGCAGCGTTTGCCGACCGTGAGGAAGCCGGAAAACAGCGGTCCCTCGCCACAGCGCGGGCAGCGGCCGTGCAGGCCAGCCGAAATCGGATCGATTGGTGGCCAGATCGCCTTGTCGTCGCTCATTGCGATACCTTAGTGCCCTTCGCCCCAAAAGATAAGGCGGCCACGTCGCCGCAGCCGCCTCGTCGATTTGCTCAAGAAGATTTCAGTGGCCTTCAATGACCGCGCCGCTCGAGGCCCAGACATAGATCGACGCGAACAGGAACAACCAGACCACGTCGACGAAGTGCCAGTACCAGGCGGCCGCCTCGAAGCCGAAATGCTGCTTGGGCGTGAAATCGCCCTTCATCGCACGGACCAGGCAGACCAGCAGGAAGATCGTGCCGATGATGACATGGAAGCCGTGGAAGCCGGTCGCCATGAAGAAAGTGGCGCCGTAGATCGAATCCCTGAAGCCGAACGGGGCGTGAATGTACTCGTAAGCCTGCACCATGGTGAACAGCATGCCGAGACCGACGGTCAGCACCAGGCCGTTGATCAGCCCCTTGCGGTCGCCATGAATGAGCGCGTGGTGCGCCCAGGTCACCGTAGTGCCCGACAAAAGCAGGATGACGGTGTTGTAGAGCGGCAGGTGGAAGGGGTCGAGAACCTCGAGGCCCTTCGGCGGCCATACACCGCCGGTGAAGGCGGCGCGGGCGTATTGCTGTGCCTCGCCGGGAAACAGGCTGGCGTCGAAGAAAGCCCAGAACCAGGCGACGAAGAACATCACCTCGGAAGCGATGAACATGATCATGCCGTAGCGTAGATGTAGCGACACGACACGCGTGTGGTGGCCTTCATGCGCTTCCTTGATGGTATCCGACCACCAGGCGTACATCGTGTAGATAACGATCAAAAGGCCGATGAAGAACAGCCACGGATTGGCGATGTTGAAGCCGAAGATCGGGAAATCGCCGCCCTTGAGATACTGCATGTAACAGACGCCGCCGATCGCGGTGACCAGCGCGCCGACCGAGCCAAGGAACGGCCACGGGCTCGGGTCGACGAGATGGTAGTCATGTTGTGGTTTTGCGTGCGCGTCTGCCATATCAACCCCCGAGGCTTCGTTCGGTATGTGAAACTTTGTTGCTTGTGCCTTCGGCCGGCGCCGACGACGCGACCGGTTTGTTCTTCTCGTTCTTTTCGACCGGGAACATCGTGTAGGACAGGGTAATCGTCTTCAGGTCCTTCAGTTCCGGCGCATTGACGATGTCGGGATCTACATAGAACACGACCGGCATGTCCAGCGTCTCGCCAGGCTTCAACGTCGTGTCGGTAAAGCAGAAACACTCGACCTTGTTGAAGTAAGATCCCGCCAGTTCCGGCTGCACGTTGAATGTCGCGCGGCCGGTAGTCGCCCGGACGAACTTGTTGGTCGCGCTATAATGCGCCTGCGCCGTCTCGCCTATCTTGATGGTGATCGAGCGGTCGACTGGCTCAAACTGCCATGGCACGCCGACTGTGTTGGCGTCGAAGCGGATGGTGATATCGCGATCAAGCACGCGGTCGGCATATTGCTGCGTTGCGCGTTTCACGGTGCCGCCGTAACCGGTCGCCTGGCAGAACATCGCGTAGAGCGGCACCGCAGCATAGGCCATGCCGATCATGCCGCCGAAAAAGGCGATGCAGACGCCGGCGACGATGCGGTTGGTGTTCCTCTTTTGAGGATGGGTCACTGTTTTGCGGTTCATCTTGAGCCTCACATCGTTCCGGTGAGGTTGTGACCGAACTTCACGACGGTCGCGATATAGAAGATGACGACAAGCACCGCCAGCGCCAGGCCGATGGCTACCGAACGGTTGCGCCGGGCCTTCTGCTGGCGCTCGGTCAGCGTGACGAGTTCAAGTTTCTTATCGGCCATGGTCATGCTCCGCCCATGGCCAGCACGCGCGCGACAACGCAGTCGGCAAGGTAGATGGCGAAGATGGCGAAGAGGTAGAGCAGTGAGTAGCCGAACAATGCCTTGGCCGGCTTCATCACATGGTCGTCGTCCGCCATCTGCAGCACCTTCCACGCATACCAGACAAAGCCGGCACCGAGCAGCACCGCAAAGACCCCATAGGCGGGCGTGGTGAAACCGAGCGCCCATGGCAGCACGCCAACCGGCGCGAGGATCAGCGCGTAGGCAAAGATCTGGCGTCGGGTCGAAGCCTGGCCGGCGACATTCGGCATCATCGGGATGCCGGCCCTGGCATAGTCCTCGGACTTGAAGAGAGCGAGCGCCCAGAAATGCGGCGGCGTCCACAGGAAGATGATCAGGAACAGGACGGCGCTTTCCAGGCTGACCGTTCCGGTCACCGCGGCCCAGCCGATCACCGGCGGAATGGCGCCGGCAGCACCGCCGATGACAATGTTCTGCGGCGTCCAGCGCTTCAACCACATCGTGTAGACGACCGCATAGAAGAAGATGGTGAAGGCCAGCAGCGTCGCCGACAGCCAGTTGACAAGCACGCCGAGCGTCATCACCGACAGCACCGACAGCACCAGACCGAAACTCAACGCCTCGCCCGGCCGGATGCGGCCGGCCGGCACAGGACGGCCAGCGGTCCTGGTCATCACCGCATCGATATCGGCGTCATACCACATGTTGAGCGCGCCGGACGCGCCAGCACCAATGGCAATAGCCAGGATGGCGATCACCGCCAGAAGCGGGTTGATGGTCACGGGGGCCGCGACCAAACCGACAAAGGCGGTGAACACCACCAGCGACATCACACGCGGCTTCAACAGGGCGAAGAAATCGCCCGCCGTTGCTTCCGACATGCGAAAGCCCGGTTCGTCAGTCAATGTGTCGTCGACAAGGGCCATGCGTACTTAAAGTCCATCATTCCGTTGGCCAAAACCGCCGGGCGGACCGGCGGTTCCGTATTCGCCGAGGCAGCCGCCTATTTGATCTTCGGCAGCTGTTCCCACTGGTGGAAGGGCGGCGGCGAAGGCAGCTGCCATTCGAGCGTCGTTGCACCCTCGCCCCATGGATTGGCGCCAGCTACCCGCTTCTTCTGGAACGCCTCGAACACGCCGTAGAGGAAGATGACCACGCCGACGGCGGAAATATACGAGCCGTAGGACGACACCATGTTCCAGCCGGCAAACGCATCCGGATAGTCGATATAGCGGCGCGGCATGCCGGACAGGCCGAGGAAATGCTGCGGGAAGAAGACGAGGTTGACGCCGACGAAGGTGATCCAGAAGTGGGTGTTGGCGATGACAGGCGAATACATGTAGCCGGTCATCTTCGGGAACCAGTAGTACCAGCCGGCGAAGATGGCAAAGACCGCGCCCAGCGACAGCACATAATGGAAATGCGCGACCACGTAGTAGGTGTCATGCAGCGGGCGGTCGAGACCGGCATTGGCAAGCTGGACGCCGGTAACGCCGCCGACAGTGAACAGGAAGATGAAGCCAATCGCCCATAGCATCGGGGTTTTGAGCGAAATCGACCCGCCCCACATGGTGGCGATCCACGAGAATATCTTCACCCCCGTCGGCACCGCGATAACCATGGTGGCGAAGACGAAATAGCGCTGCGTGTCGAGCGACAGGCCGGTCGTGTACATGTGATGCGCCCAGACGATGAAGCCGACCGCACCGATCGCGACCATGGCATAGGCCATGCCGAGATAGCCGAAGATGGGCTTCTTCGAAAAAGTCGAGACGATGTGGCTGACGATGCCGAAGCCCGGCAGGATCAGGATGTAGACTTCCGGATGCCCGAAGAACCAGAACAGGTGCTGGAACAGGATCGGGTCGCCGCCGCCATCCGGCGCGAAGAAGGTGGTGCCGAAGTTGCGATCGGTCAAAAGCATGGTGATGCCGCCGGCCAGAACCGGAAGCGACAACAACAGCAGGAAAGCGGTGATCAGCACCGACCAGGCGAACAGCGGCATCTTGTGCAGCGTCATGCCAGGCGCGCGCATGTTGAAAATGGTGGTGATGAAATTGATGGCGCCGAGGATCGACGACGCGCCGGCGATGTGCAGCGACAGGATCGCAAGGTCCATCGCCGGTCCCGGCTGGCCCGACGTCGATAGCGGCGGATAGATCGTCCAGCCGCCGCCGACGCCGTAGGCGCCAGGCGCGCTCGGCACGAAGGCCGAGATGATCAGCAGGATGAAAGCCGGTGGCAGCAGCCAGAACGAGACGTTGTTCATGCGCGGGAAAGCCATGTCGGGCGCACCGATCATGATCGGCACCATCCAGTTGGCGAAACCGCCGATCAGCGCCGGCATGACCATGAAGAAGATCATGATCAGCGCATGCGCAGTGGTGAAGGCATTGTACATGCTCTTGCCGCCATCGAGCGCGGCGTCGGCATTCAAGCCGTAGACCATCTGCGCCAGGCCGGTGAAAATCTGGATTCCCGGCTCCTGCAGTTCCATGCGCATGACGACCGAAAGGGCACCGCCAACGCAGCCCGCCATGATCGCGAAGATCAGATAGAGCGTACCGATATCCTTGTGGTTGGTCGAATTCACCCACCGGACCCAGCCATGATACGGCTTATGGTCGTGATCGTCGTGAGCTGCAGCGTCTGCCATGTTCGGCTCCGTTCCCTGATCTTTTCTGGTCGCGGCATCAGTTGCCGGCGGCCGCTACCTTGTCTTTGCTGTCGACCTCGGCCATCAGCGCCTTGTTGGCGCCGGGAAGGTCGGTGCCGGCTGCCGCCAGCCAGGTCTTGTACTGGGCGTCGGAGACGACGCGGATCGCGATCGGCATGAAGGCGTGGTCCTTGCCGCAGAGCTCCGAACACTGGCCGTAATAGAGGCCTTCCTTTTCCGCCTTGAACCAGACCTCGTTGATGCGGCCCGGAACCGCGTCGGTCTTGATGCCGAAGGATGGCATGGCAAAGGCATGGATCACGTCCGCCGCCGTCACCAGCACCCGGGTCATGGTGTTGACCGGCACCACCATCTCGTTGTCGACGGCGAGCAGGCGCGGATAAACGCCGCGATCCTCCTTGCCAGCCGCCGCGCGGTCAGAATCCGCCAGGATCGCGGAGTTGAAGGAAAGCGTGTTTTCGGTCTGGTATTCGTAGTCCCAGTTCCACTGGTTGCCGGTCGCTTTAATGGTCAGCTTAGCTTCTTCCGGCGGTGTGTATTGCGCGGTCAGGAGCTGAAACGAAGGGATGGCGAGACAGAGCAGCACGACGACCGGCCCAACCGTCCAGATCACCTCGATCAGCGTGTTATGGCTGGTGCGCGACGGGATCGAGTTGACGCTGGCACGGAATTTCAAGATGCAATAGGCGATAAGAGCGAGCACGAAGAGGGTGATCGGCACGATGAACCATAGCGTGTAGTGCTCGAACCAGGCGATCTGCCGCATCATGTCGGTGGCGGCGGGCTGGAAGGTCATTTCCCACGGCGCAGGCTGGGCCGCATGGGCGGATGCGCCGGTGAACAATGTGGCGGCAGCCCAAGCGCTCGCTAGGAGTTTGGCGCCTGCTAGGAATTTTCTCATTGCCGTCATTATCTCCCAGTTCCTCGCGATCGGACCGCAAGAATATCGAACAACGCCGGGACGGGAATCCCGGACAGTCCCGAGGCTGGTTCAAACCATACTCTATTTGCCTCCGCAAGAAAGGAGCGGAGGAAACCGTGCGGCATTTTTGCGCGCAAGCGCGGCTGCGCATTTTGGCGGCGGCCGCGGCGGTGGCGGATCGCGGAAGCCCGAGCGGCGGACTGTCCTGGCAAAATGCGCCGGGCTGTCGCAATTCGGGCGAATTTGGCACGGAAAAGCGCACAATTGCCTTGGTCGAGGCAGGCCGGCAGTGGTCTCATCCTTTACTTGCCCTTGGCGCGGCTTAAAGTGCCGTGATTCGCATTGGAGCCGTCATGAACTCTTGGCTTTGGGAACTTGGGCTTTCGACACTTGGGCTTTCGAGAACCTTGGCGAACGTCATCTTTCTCGCCGCGGTGTCTAGCGTTGGCTTGTCTGGCGTCGGCCTGTCCAGCCAGGCCAATGCTGCACAGCCAAGCGGCAAGGTGCGGTCGACGCATGGCGCGTGGTCGATCATCTGCGACACGCCGGCCGGCGCCACATCGGAACAATGCGTGATGATGCAGAACGTCGTCGCCGAGGACCGTCCAGAGATGGGGCTTTCCGTCGTCGTGCTGCGCACCGCCGACAACAAGGCTGAAATCCTGCGTGTGCTGGCGCCGCTCGGCGTGCTGCTGCCCAACGGGCTCGGCCTCAATGTCGATGGCAAGGACATCGGCCGGGCCTATTTCGTGCGCTGCTTCCAGGACGGCTGCTACGCCGAGGTCATTCTCGAAAAGCCGCTGCTCGACACGCTGAAGACCGGAACGTCAGCCACCTTCATCGTCTTCCAAACGCCGGAGGAAGGCATCGGCATCCCGGTCGAGCTCAAGGGTTTCGCCGACGGGTTCGCCGCCCTGCCTTGAGAACCGGTCAGAACCCAAGATCCGAAAAAGCGATTGTGACTGGCCTTTGGCGAGACAATGGTCATCGTCGATTGTCTGGGCGCACGTTCGCGCCTACATCGTGAGGACAACCTCTTTCCACGGACGGACCTGCCATGAACAGCCTGATCGGCCAATTCGACATTTCCGACGATCGCATCAAACAGATCGTCGCCGAGACCATCAACGGCGCCGACGACGGCGAGCTGTTCCTCGAATACAGCGAAAGCGAAGCGCTGATGTTCGACAATGGGCGGCTGAAGACCGCCAATTTCAATACCGACCAGGGTTTTGGGTTGCGTGCTGTCGCCGGGGAAGCGAGCGGCTACGCACATTCCAGCGATCTTTCCGAAGCATCGCTGCTGCGCGCGGCCGACGCCGTCTCGACGGTGAAGGGCGGTTATTCCGGCACGCTTGCCGCGGCACCCGCCCGCACCAACCGCCATCTCTATGGCGACGAGAACCCGATCCCCTCGCCCTCCTTCGAGGCCAAGGCCAAGCTGCTTCAGGAAATCGATGCGTGGCTGCGAGCCGAGGATCCGCGCGTGCGACAGGTGACGGCTTCGCTCGCCGCCTCCTGGCAGCATGTCGAGATCGTGCGTGCCGACGGCCAAATGGTGCGCGACATCCGCCCGCTGGTCAGGATCAACGTGTCGGTGGTGGTCGGCAACGGCGACCGCCAGGAGAGCGGCTCCTACGGCATGGGCGGACGCAAGGCATTTGGCGAATTCCTGGTCGAGGAGAGCTGGAAGCACGCGGCCAAGGAGGCGCTGCGGCAGGCGCTGGTCAACCTCGAAGCGGTCCCGGCGCCCGCCGGCACCTTCGACATCGTGCTGTCGAGCGGCTGGCCGGGCGTCATGCTGCACGAAGCCGTCGGCCACGGGCTGGAAGGCGACTTCAACCGCAAGAAGACATCGGCCTTCGCCGGACTGATGGGCCAGCAGGTGGCCGCGAAGGGTGTCACCGTCGTCGACGACGGCACCATGGCCGAACGGCGTGGGTCGCTGACCGTCGATGACGAAGGCACGCCGTCGGCCCGCAACGTGCTGATCGACGACGGCAAGCTTGTCGGCTATATGCAGGACCGCCAGAACGCCCGGCTGATGGGCATGGAGGCCACCGGCAACGGACGGCGCGAAGGCTATGCGCACCAGCCGATGCCGCGCATGACCAACACCTACATGACCTCAGGCGATATGCAGCCGGACGAAATCATCGCGTCGGTCAAGAACGGCATCTATGCCGTCTCCTTCGGCGGCGGCCAGGTCGACATCACCTCGGGCAAGTTCGTGTTCGGCTGCACCGAGGCCTACATGATCGAGAATGGTAAGGTAACGCAGCCGATCAAGGGCGCCATGCTGATCGGCAACGGGCCGGATGCCATGCATCGGGTTTCGATGATCGGCAACGACATGAAGCTCGACACCGGCATCGGCATGTGCGGCAAGGCCGGCCAGGGCGTGCCGGTCGGCGTCGGCCAGCCGCATCTCAGGATGAACCAGATGACGGTCGGCGGCACACGGGTTTGATAGACCGGCCGCGCCAGCTATTGTGGTCGCGAAAACCGGTCCCTCTCAGCCGCTGCCGCCCGCGGTCCTTGGCAAGTGACTGTAACGGTGGCGGGAACCGCCACAGCGGCGTGCAAGAAGCATAGCCGTCTGCCGGCCAGTTTCGAACTGCCCTACAGCCACGAAGCCGCGGTTTTCGGCAAACGATGGTCGGGATCGATGACCTTCAGACGCGGTGCGTTGTTCTCGTTCCATCGCCAGAGGGCGACGCATGTGCCCCCCGGCGACATGAAGGACGGGTAGATCACGCCGTGCTGCCCATCGGCAATCAGGCGATCTCTCAGCGTGTGCGTCTCAGGCGCCAGGCCTTGATCCATGATGTCGCGCCATTCGCATCGGTGAATGTCTGCCGTCACGCCGAGCTTGGTCAGCACATCAGCGTCCGTCAGGTCGGCCAGCCGCGCGCCTGAAAGTTCGAGCTGCGCAATCACCGCCGGATGCTGGACAAAGCCCTGGTTGTACTCCGCCCAAGCGGTGGATAATTCCCGCGCAGCATAGATGGTCGGGGTGCCCACAGGATTCCAGCGCCCGCCAAAGCGGGCCGCTCCTTCGCCGGAAACTGGGAGATGCGCCCAACGCGGCACGAAGGCACGCCATAGGCTCAGCCTGCTGTCAGGCATAGATGCCGGAGCGGACTGCCTCCAGATAGGCAAGCACCTTGTCCGTCTTGCCCTCTCGAACGAGATCGTAGGCGGTCTTTCCCGCCCAGCCGGGGATCGGCTGATGCTTGAACCAGATCGCCGCACGCTGTTCATCGCCGGCCATCTCGCCTGCCATCGCCAGGATACGGACAATCGGACTCAATGCAGCATCGACCTTGCGCGCGCCGGTCTTGGCGGCAAGCGTGTTGCGCGCGACGCCGATCAGGCCCGCCAGTTCGGTCAGATTGACGCCCAGCAATTCAGCCACCCGTCTTGCCGAAAGAAATGGCGTCCGTTCCTCGCCAAAGCGCGATGCTCGAATTTCGAGAGCTGCGGCATTCATGGTGACATCCTAGCACGTTTTGAACAGCATGTGATAAAAATATGCTCATTTTACGCGCAATTCAAGTTCAAACAAATGCAAACCTGTTACCGCCGTCGTTTCGGCTTCTCCAAAAGCGCAACGGCTTCGACATGCGGCGACCACAGGAACTGATCGATCGGCGTCACGCTTTTCAGGGCGTAGCCGCCATCGATGAGGATGCGCAGGTCGCGTGCCAACGTCACCGGATTGCAGGAAATCGCGGCGACAAGCGGCACGTCGGACCGGGCAATCTGCTTCGACTGGTCTTCGGCGCCGGCGCGAGGCGGATCGAACACAACGCCGTCGAACGTATTCAACTCCTTGAATGTAAGCGGCCGCCGGAACAGATCGCGGCGTTCGCTGGTGACCCGCTTCAGACCGCTGGCGAAACGGAACGCGCGGTCGAGCGCCGAAAGGGCTGCCGCATCGCCCTCCACCGCATGGACTTCCGACTTTGCGGCGAGACGTAGCGCAAAGCTGCCGCAGCCGGCGAAGAGATCGGCGACCTTTTTGGCGCGCACCAAATGCCGGCCGACGATGTCCGCCATCGCCTGCTCGGCCGCCTCGGTGGCCTGCAGGAAAGCACCCGGCGGCACCGCGACAGCCACGCCACCGAACATGACAACAGGCTTTTTGGGCTCGATGATGACTTCGCCGTCGATCGAAAGCCTTGCCAGCCCCTGAGCGATGACGAAGTTGGAGGCGACGCGGCGCTGGTTTTCGCCGAGCTTGCCGGACTCGTGAACCGCGACATCGAGGCCGGAACCGGTCACCGTGACCGTCATGCGGAACGATTTCGTCGTTGCGCAAACCAGTTCGGCGAGTGCTTTCAGACGGTCGAGCTTTGCGACGATCTCCGGCAGCGAGATCGGGCATTCCTCGATGGAAATGATTTCGGACGACAGCGCGCGAACAAAGCCGAGCCGCATGCCGGCCTCGCTCCGTCGGGCGGTGAACCCAACGCGCCGACGCGTCTGCGGCGCGCACGGGACCAGCGCGTCAATGTCGCAGGTGATGCCCTTGCTGTTCAGCGCATGCGCAACCTTGTCGCGCTTCCACCGATGATAAGCTTCGGCCTCAAGATGCTGGATGGCGCAGCCGCCGCATTCGGTGAAATGCCGGCAGGCGGGATCGATACGAAGCGGCGAAGCCTCCAGCACGGACATAAGCGTGGCGCGATCCTTTTCGCGCGCGGCGGTGACGGTTTCACCGGGCAACGTGAACGGAATGAAAAGCTCGCCGGTTTGCGTCTCGGCGATGCCGTCGCCCTGGGATCCCAGTCGTGTGATCGTGAAGCGCGCGTTCATCGGCTTCCGATCCCCCTGTTCTCGACTCCGGCATCCTTGATCCCGGCGAGCAGGAACTCGCGGTTGCCGTCGCTGCCTTCGATCGGCGACAGATGCAATCCCAGCGAGCGCCAACCGGGGACGCCGTCGAGCCAGTCCCGCAGCAGGCCGGCAACCCGCGCGGCATCATATGGGTCTTTCAGCAAGCCACCCTTGCCGATCGCCTCGCGGCCCGCCTCGAATTGCGGCTTGACCAGAAATATTGCTCTGGCGCCGCTCCTGGCGATGGCGAGCGCCGGCGGCAGCGCCAGTTTCAACGAGATGAAGCTGACATCGGAGACGATAAAATCCGGAATGCGATCGGCAAGATCGGCGGCGGAAAGATCACGGGCGTTCAATCCCTCGATCACCGTCACACGCGGATCGCCAGCGATATCCGCATGTATCTGGCCATGCCCGACATCGATAGCCGTGACATGTGCCGCGCCGCGTTCAAGCAAGACCTGAGTGAAGCCTCCGGTCGAGGCGCCGACGTCCAGCGCGTCGCTGCCGGCGGGATCGAGACCGAAATGATCGAGCCCGGCGATCAGCTTCAGCGCAGCACGCGACACGTAACCCAGCGCCGGATCATCGACGGCTATGAGGCAATCAGCCAGGACGGTCTGGCCGGGCTTGCGGGCGATGACGCCATCGGCCGTCACCGTACCGCGCTCGATCGCGTCGCGGGCGCGAGAGCGGCTGGGAAACAGGCCGCGCGCGACGAGAAGTTCGTCGAGCCGCTGGCGTCGGCTGGCTGGCAAAGGGGAGTGCATCGGCCTTCATGGCGAAAGCCCGTCACGAAGGCAAGGATATTGGCAAGAACAACGAACATCTTGGGGGAAAGCAGGCCGCGCCACAACTTGTTGAATATCGCACCAGGTCCGGCACAATGTTGGGAACCATATGCCGTTTTGCTGCCAGAACGTGAAGGAGGACGGATGCTGACCGGAACCTGCCATTGTGGCGCGGCCCACTGGACGTTGGAGGGCGATCCCGGCTCGATCACAGCCTGCAATTGCACGATGTGCCGCCGCTATGGCGCACTGTGGGCTTACGATTATGTGGACGAACGCATTCGCGTTGCGGGATCGACAAGGTCTTATACGCGCGCCGGAAAAGATACCCCGTCGCTTGAGATTCTGTTCTGTCCGACATGCGCCTGCGTTCTGGCATGGCGTGGTTTGCGATCCAGTGTCGACAGTCGCACTCGGATCGCCGTCAATGTGAGGCTTGCGCCGCCTGACGCCATCGCCGACCTCCCAATCGACCATTTCGATGGTCTCCATACGTTCGAGGACCTGCCGCGCGATGGTCGCTGCGTGCGCGATATGTGGTTCTAGTGGAAAAATCTGACACTCAGTACCGGTGCGGAAGGGCAGAAGATGACCCCTTGGCGGTGGTTCGTTCGCGACCGGCCGCATTCACGCCCATGACCCTGAGCTGACCTTCATCAGCCCATTTCGCTGCCCGATGGCCGACGCTCACCCCAACCAGCGTTCCTGACCCAAAGCCGACCAGAGCAGGTCTAGGCTCCGAAGCGATACTCTATTATCATGGAAACAGTTGCCCAGCGCCGGAAACCTCCATGGAGCGCAGGCTTGCGGCGATAGTTGCCGCCGATATCGTTGGCTACAGCCGCCTTATGGAAGCCGATGAGGCGGATACCCTCGCGCGCCTGAAGAGTACCCGCGAGAACCTGATCGATCCGAAGATCGCCGCTCATAAGGGGCGAATCGTGAAGCTCATGGGCGACGGCGCGCTGATAGAATTCTCCAGCGTGGTCGACGCGGTCGGTTGCGCCGTTGAAATCCAGCGGACTATGGCGGAGTGCAACGCCGAACTGCCGAAGGAAAGACAGCTCGAATTCCGTATTGGCGTAAACCTTGGCGATGTGATTGTCGAAGGGCAGGACATCTATGGCGACGGCGTGAATGTCGCGGGGAGACTGGAAGGATTGGCCGAACCCGGGGGCGTCCTGATTTCTGGAACGGCATTCGATCAGGTCGAGAGAAAGCTGGATTTTGAGTTCGAGTTTTTGGGTGAACAACAACTCAAGAACATCGAAAAACCTGTTCGCCTGTATCGGGTGAGCCCGCGGACACGCGCCGCGTCCGGAGCAGTTCCAGCAAAACGCAAACGTCGTATCGAATGGCGCCGGCTGACAGTCGCGGCGACGGCGCTGATCCTGATCGCCGGAGGTGTAGCGCTTTGGAACGTGCTCGGCGACGGTTCAGGTCCGCCGGTCGAGGTGGCCTCGAAGGCAAGAATGGTGCTCCCGCTGCCTGACAAGCCATCCATCGCCGTGTTGCCGTTCACCAATATGTCCAACGAGGCGGGGCAAGAGACCTTTACTGATGGCATGACCGATGACTTGATTACCGACCTTTCCAAGGTTTCCGGCCTCTTCGTAATCGCGCGAAACTCGACATTCGCTTACCGCGGCAAGCCGGTGAAAATCAGCCAGGTCGCCGAGGAACTTGGCGTGCGCTACGTTCTCGAGGGGAGCGTACGGCGCGCCGGCGAGCAGGTGCGAGTCAACGCCCAGCTCATCGATACCCTCTCCGGCGGGCATGTGTGGGCGGACAGGTTCGATGGAAACGTCGCCGATATTTTTGCGGTCCAGGACGTTTTTGTCGCAAAGATCGTCGAAGCGTTGAAGGTCAATCTCACCACCACCGAAAAAACGGAAATTGCCCGCGCCAAGCCGGACAACATTGCAGCCAAGGAAGCTTTCGAAGAGGGCTGGAGCCTTTATCTCCGTTACAACGCAAAGGACACAGCTGCCGCCATTACTTCCCTGAAAAAAGCAACCGAATTTGATCCCGAATATGGGCGCGCTTATGCCGCCCTGGCGCTGGCCTACTTCCGCGTCGTTGAGTCACTCTGGGGTAAAGAACTCGGAAGGGACGAACCATATTTCTGGTGGGGAGCTCACGATTATGTAGAGCTGGCCAACAAATTTCCAACGTCACTGTCTTATACGGTCGAGGCATTGCGGGACGTCTATCAAGGTCTGGCCGAAGATGCACGCAGGAATGCCGGTCGAGCGATTGCTTTGGATCCCAACGACCCCGAGGCACACATCGCAACGGCTTGGGCGCTGACGATCTCAGGCGAACCTGCAGAGGCGCTGAATTTCGTCGCGACCGCCATGCGGCTCAACCCGAACTATCCAAGCCACTACGTTCTCGCGCGTGGATTGGCGCTTTTTGCAACGGGCGATCTGAAACAAGCGGCTGAGGTGTTCGGAGAAGGCGTCAGGCGAAACCCAGACGCAACTGCGCTCTTTCTACCTTTCAGTTCCGTGCTGGCGCAGCTCGGTCGCCGGGAAGAAGCGAGACAAATGCTACTGAAGTTCCGACCGGGTTTAGACCAGAAAGGGCTCGAAAACCTTCCCGACACCTTACACCTCTCGTTCAAATGGGATTATGAACACGCAAGCGTCCGGGAGCGCCTGAATGACGGTGTCCGTATCGCTGCGCTGCCGCTGGACGTTACCGTGACGAGCCTGGAAGCAGAGCTTGAGACCGGCAATCCCTTTTCCCAGCAATATGCAGCAAAGCGACTCGGCTGGTTTGGACCAGCGGCATTACAAGCCGTTCCGGCTCTGGTTGAAGCGCTTAGGGTTGAGTATCTCCGCCGGCAGGCCATCGAGGCGCTGGGAAAGATCGGGCCTCCGGCACAAGCTGCAATACCTGCGCTCGTGGCACTCCAGAATGAAGCTCTGGTTGGCATTTACGCAAAGGACGCGTTGTCCAAGATCAGAGCCAATTGATGGACACTGGACGCGCGCCAGCAATTTCCGCTTGTGGCCCAACTCGGACCTGCTGCGATGTCCGCTCCGGAGCCGCTGTTGGGGGACAAGGGGACATCAAACGCGTCCAGTCCGCCATCCCAATTTATGAGTACACGGGCTAGTCTTAGTCTAGGCGAACCACCAGCGTTCCGCGATCTTCAGTCCGTCCATCGGCCAGTTCGACGCCACCTCGCCATGGCCGAGAGCCTTGGTGTGGGCATCGACATAGGAGTTGAAGACCAGGTTCACCAGCCCGCCGTCGTCATGCAGCAATTGCTGCATTTCGGCATAAATGCCGGCACGCTTGGTATCATCGGTCTCCGAGCGGGCGGCCACGAGCAGCTCATTAAAGCGCGGATTTTTCCAGAACGTTTCGTTCCACACCGCTTCCGCCGCATAGGCGGTGGTGAACATCCAGTCGCACGTCGGCCGGCCGGCCCAGTAAGAGGCGAAGAACGGCTTCTTGAGCCAGACATTGTCCCAATAGCCGTCGTTGGGCTCCCTGATCACATTCAGGTTGAGCCCGGCCGCCCGGGCATGCTCCTGCCACAGGAGAGCCGAGTCGGTCGCACCCGTGAACGCGGCATCCGCGACCGACAGGTCGAACTGGTGTTCTCGGCCCCGGCCTTCTTGAGGAGGCTCTTGACCATGTCGGGGTCGTAGACGTGCTTCGGCTGCGGA
The DNA here is from genome assembly GCF_053848065.1 of Mesorhizobium sp. BHscii. Taxonomy (NCBI): domain Bacteria; kingdom Pseudomonadati; phylum Pseudomonadota; class Alphaproteobacteria; order Hyphomicrobiales; family Phyllobacteriaceae; genus Mesorhizobium; species Mesorhizobium sp. BHscii. Next base: position 89,700 of record NZ_JBSPKW010000010.1, read on the forward strand.
TCGATCGCGAACTTGACGGTTGGCGCGATCGGATTGTCGTTGCCGACGGCGCCGTGGCCGAGAAACACCTTCTGCACGATCTCGTCGCGATTGAGCGAGTATTTGATCGCATTCCGCACATCGGGATTGTCGAAGGGCGATTTCTGGACGTTCATGACATAGACGTAGTGGCCGTAGCCCGTCGTCTCCAAGATCACGAGATCGGGGTTCTGCTTCAGAATGTCGAGCGTCTTCAGATCGCAGCGATCCATGTAGTGGACCTCGCCGGCGTAGAGCGCTTTGGTGCGCGCCGTTACATCATAGATCGCCAGGCATTCAACACGGTCGAACCAGCCCTTGTCGGATTTGAAGTAGCTCGGGTTCTTGTTGAAGGTGGCGATGACGCCGGGCTCGAATCTCTCGAGCATGTAGGGGCCGGTGCGGATGCCCGACTCCCAGTCGACGCCGCCCTCTTTCGCCGGCATTACCGGGATGTCCGACATGATGTAGGGGAAGTCGGCATTGCCGCCGTCGAGTTCGAACACCACCGTCGCGGCACCGTCTGCAACGACATTCTTGACCGAAGCCAACAGGGATTTCATCACCGATTTCGTGCCCTCGACGCTATGATGCCTGACAGAGGCCACGACATCGTCGGCGGTAACCGTCTTGCCATTGTGAAAGGTGGCTCCTTTCCTCAGTTTGAACACCCACTTCTTGGCGCCGTCTGACGGCTCAAAGCTCTCGGCGAGGTCGGGGACCACGTTGCCCTTGGAATCGATCTCGGTCAGGCTATTCGACAAGGTTCCCAATAGCGCGGTGCCGGTGAACGGGTTGACGTTGGTACTACCCGGGTCCAGTGAATCGGTGGCGGCGGCATCGCCGATGCCGATCTTTAAGGTGCCGCCCTTCTTGGGCTCGGCGCGCACCGTCTGGACGAACATCGCATTGGCGGCCGTGGCGGTAAGGCCGGCGGCGAGGCCCAGCTGAACAAAGTCACGACGCGAGACCCTGCCTTTCGCGGCAAGCTTGGGGGCCGACTGCAGTTTCGTTTCAAATTCCGTCACAGATGCTCTCTCCCTCGAACGGAAGATCATGCGAGACCCTCGGCGGCCCGAGAGACTTTAGGACGATAGCACAACAGGCATTCCCGAGCTAACGAGGAACCTGCGGCAGCGCACGGTCGGACTCGTGTCCTCTCGCTTGCTCCCGCGCGGACTTGGGCCTCGCCCGGGGCGGACGGATCGGTCGATATCCAGTTCGTTGGCTGCGACGGAAAGATTGCCAACTGTATTTCGATTACACCAGGCTGGAGTTACTGGGTCCGCTTCTATCACCCGCGCACGCAAATTTTAGATCGCACGTGGGTATTCCCGGAGCCGAAGCCGATGAATTGATATGAGGATGTCGAATGTCCGCTCTTCGAAAGCTGCCCTGGAATCGCTTTCGCTAATGTCCGTTTCTGGCGCTGGTTGCTCATTTCCAGTCGACAATCGAACGGCACGAAACCACCCATTTCTGCCCTTCACACACGGTAGCAAGCGTCAGGATTTTACTCTGCTTCTGAGAAGATTGGCCGCGAGACCAGAGACACCGTAGGCGAATGCCAAATAACAACACAAATAGTCAGTTACGACCGCGCGTCGGGAAGCTGATTCAAGCCGTTGAGACTTTGATTCAGGCGCTTTGCGCGCTGACGTTGCGTCCCAGCGCCACGAAGACGGTGCGCACGATGCCTGCGGCGTCCAGCCCGGCGTCGGCGTACATCTTTTCGGGCTTGGCGTGATCTGTGAATGCGTCCGGCAACACAAGCGGGCGTACCTTCAGGCCGTTTTCCAGCAGCCCTTCATGGGCCAGGAATTGCAGCACATGGCTGGCGAAGCCGCCGACCGCGCCCTCTTCCACCGTCACCAGCACCTCGTGCGAGCGCGCCAGCCTCCTGATCAGGTCCTCGTCGAGCGGCTTGGCGAAACGAGCATCGGCAACCGTGGTGGAAAGCCCTGCCGCGCCGAGCTCCTCGGCCGCAGCCAGGCAATCCTGCAACCGCGTGCCGAAGGAAAGCAGCGCAACCTTGGTGCCCTCCCTGACGATACGGCCCTTGCCGATTTCGAGAACCGAGCCACGCTCCGGCAGGTCGACCCCGACACCGTTGCCGCGCGGGTAGCGGAAGGCAATGGGGCCTTCATCGTAGCTTGCCGCCGTGCGCACCATGTGGCGCAGTTCCGCCTCGTCCGCCGCGGCCATGACGACGAAACCGGGCAGCGTCGCCAAAAAAGTCGTATCGAAGGCGCCGCAATGGGTCGCCCCATCGGCACCGACGAAGCCGGCGCGATCGATCGGAAAGCGCACCGGCAGTTTTTGGATCGCGACGTCATGAACGACCTGGTCGTAGGCGCGCTGCAGGAAGGTCGAATAGATCGCAGCGAAAGGTTTGAAGCCTTCCGTGGCAAGGCCGGCGGCAAAAGTCACCGCATGTTGCTCGGCGATACCCACATCGAAGGTTCTCGACGGGAACGCCTCGCCGAAGAGGTCGAGGCCGGTGCCGTTCGGCATGGCGGCGGTGATGGCGACGATGCGATCATCTTCGCGGCCTTCCTGGATCAGGCTTTCGGCAAAGACCTTCGTGTAGCTCGGCGCGTTGGCCGGCGCCTTGGCCTGCGCGCCGGTGATGACGTCAAATTTATTGACGCCGTGATATTTGTCGGCGGCCGCCTCGGCCGGTCCATAGCCCTTGCCCTTCTGGGTTACGACATGGATCAGCACCGGGCCGTCGGCATTGTCGCGGACGTTCTTCAGCACCGGGATCAGGTGCTCGAGATTATGACCGTCGATCGGGCCGATGTGATAGAAACCCATTTCCTCGAACAGCGTGCCGCCGGTGACGTAGCCGCGCGCATGCTCGACCGCCCGCTTGATGGCGCGATCTGCGCGTTCGCCGAGATAGGACGTCAGCTTCTTGCCGAAATCGCGCAAGCCCAGATAGGCCTTGCCCGACGCAAGGCGGGCCAGATAGGCGCTCATTGCGCCGGTCGGCGGAGCGATCGACATGTCGTTGTCGTTGAGGATGACGATCAGACGGGCATCGAGCGCGCCAGCATTGTTCATCGCCTCATAGGCCATGCCGGCCGACATGGCGCCGTCGCCGATAACGGCAATGACATTGTTGCGGCCACCGGAGAGATCGCGTGCCATTGCCATGCCGAGGCCGGCGGAAATAGAGGTCGAGGAGTGGGCGGCGCCGAACGGATCGTATTCGCTCTCGGCGCGCTGGGTGAAACCGGACAGGCCGCCCTCTTGCCGCAGCGTGCGGATGCGGTCGCGGCGGCCGGTCAGGATCTTGTGCGGATAGGCCTGGTGGCCGACGTCCCAGATCAGCCGGTCGTCTGGCGTGTTGAAGACATAGTGCAATGCCACCGTCAGTTCGACCACGCCAAGGCCAGCACCGAGATGTCCGCCGGTGTGGGAGACGGCGTCGATCAACTCGGTGCGAAGCTCCGACGCCAACTGCGGCAGATCACCTGCGTCAAGCGTCCTGAGGTCGGCCGGGATGCGGACCTTGTCGAGAAGTGGCGTGTGGAGCTTTGCGTTCACTGGTGATAGGGCCTGCTTTTATCCACGTGCGAAATAGGCCGCTGGCCGGCGAATGTAAATGCGTGCGAGTGACGCGGCGTAGATTCAAAGTGTTAGGGTTTCCTTTACGCGTCCAAAAGGACGCGCGGCGCTCTAATTGTCCGGCAGCGGAATGAACTCTTCTTCATCGCCAGGAACGATATCGAAGCGGCCTGTCTTCCACTCTTCTTTCGCCTGTTCGATGCGTTCCTTCGACGATGACACGAAATTCCACCAGATGTAGCGCTTGGAGCCGAGCGAGGCGCCGCCGAACAGCATGAAATGCGCTCCACCTTCCGAGGACACGACGATCTCGTCGCCGGGCCGGAACACCAGCAGCCGCTCTGCCGGAAAGCGGTCGCCGGAGATCGAAACCTCGCCTTCCAACGTATAGATGGCGCGCTCCTCGGCATCGGCAGGGATTTTCACGCTGGCCCCGGGCGCCAGGCTGAGGTCAGCATAGAGCGTGTCCGAAGCAGTCGCGACCGGAGACCGCAGCCCGGAAAACGCACCGATGACGACGCGCCCGCTGACGCCTTCGGCGTCGATCTCGGGCAGACGCATGGCCGCCGTATTCTCGAAGATCGGATCGACCTCCTCCTTGTCGTCGGGCAGCGCCAGCCATGTCTGCAGGCCGGACACCGACATCGGTGCGCCGCGCAGCTCCTGTGGCGTACGCTCGGAATGGACGATACCGCGGCCGGCGGTCATCAAATTCACGTCACCGGGCTGGATTACCATTTCGGTGCCGAGCGAATCGCGATGCCTGATCTTGCCGTCGAACAGGTAAGTGACCGTCGACAGGCCGATATGCGGATGCGGACGGACATCGAGCGCCTGGCCGGCCCGCAAAATCGCCGGGCCCATGCGATCGAAGAAGATGAAGGGACCTACCAGCCGGCGCCTGGCGGTTGGCAAGGCACGGTGAACCTGAAAGCCGCCAATATCCTTGGCGTTCGGAATGACCATCAGTTCGATCTGGTCGCTGGCGAAGGCGTCACCGGGCAGAGGGTCGTTTCCGGGGAAGAAGCTCATGCGGTCTTCCTCAGGCGAAGCGGAGTGCAGACTTGGCTTTCGCCTTGGCCGCCACCTCTTCGCGATTGCGCGGATGCTGTGTCGTCTCGAGGCTGTCCAGCAATTCGCGCGCCGACGCGGCTATGGCCTCGACGGCGTGGTCGAACGCATGCTGGTTTTGTTTCGACGGCCGCGTCGTTCCGCTCAGCTTGCGGACAAACTGGAGCGCGGCATCGCGGACCTCGTCATTGGTTGCCGGCGGATCGAAATTGAACAGGGTCTTGATGTTTCTGCACATCGTTCGCGATCTCCTCTCGTCCTGGAGCCGTTTTCAAACGGGATGAATTTTATCCTCAATCATGATCATATCCAAAAGCCGCGAGGCGAAATTGTCGTTCGAGACCGTGCCTTACTCCGCGTCCAGCGGCTCTGTCCCCACCGGCTTACCGTCGCGCGAAAGCCTGATCTTTTCGACCTTGTCCTCGGCCGCCTTGAGCAGCCGATCGCAATGGACCTTCAGTGCCTCGCCGCGCTCATAGATGCGGATCGACTGGTCGAGCGGCACGTCACCGCGCTCCAGATCATCGACGATTTTCTCCAGCGCGTCGAGCGCCTGCTCGAAGCTCATTGCCTTAACGTCTTCGTTGGTCTCACCAGCCATCGTCTATCCTTTCATCAGTCGTCCGATATGGGCGGCGACCGAAAATGCCAATCCCTGCAGATCGTAGCCGCCCTCGAGCAGGCTGACGAGCCGGTTGTCGCTGTGGCGACCGGCGCGCTGCATCAACTGGCCGGTTGCCCAGTCGAAATCGCCCTCGGTCAGGTTGATCTCGGCCAGCGGATCGCGGTGGTGCGCATCGAAGCCGGCGGAAATTATGATGAGGTCGGGCGCGAAACTGTCGAGCGCCGGCAAGATGCGCGACAGGAAAGCGTCGCGGAAAACCTCGCTGCCGGTTTGCGGCGCCAGCGGCGCGTTGACGATGTTGCCGGCGCCGGTTTCGCTCACGGCCCCGGTCCCTGGGTAAAGCGGCATCTGGTGCGTCGAGCAGTAGAGCACCGACGGATCGTCCCAGAAAATATCCTGTGTGCCATTGCCGTGGTGGACGTCCCAGTCGACGATGGCGACGCGCTCGGCCTGGTGCTGCCTTTGCGCGTGGCGCGCCGCGATCGCCGCGGTGTTGAACAGGCAGAAGCCCATGGACGTCGTCTTTTCGGCATGATGGCCGGGCGGCCGGGCGGCGACGAAGACATTGGTGGCGTTGCCCCGAAAAACATCGTCGACGGCCGCGTTGGCGGCACCGATCGCCGTCACAGCCGCCTGCCAGCTTTTCGGGCTGGCGGTGGTGTCGGCGTCGACGCGCGCGATACCGGTGTCCGGTATCGTAGCGCGGACCCGCTCGACGAATTCCTGCGGATGTGCGTAGAGGATGGTGGCCTCGTCGCCTTCCGGCGCCTCGGCACGATCAAGGGCCGCAAAGGCCTCGTCGTCGAGCGCGCGTTCGATGGCGCGCAGGCGGTCGGGCCGCTCCGGATGACCGGGCGGCGTTATGTGTTCGAGAAAGACCGGGTGGGTATAAAGCCTTGTGACCATGCCCCCGATATAGGCGCGCCCGGCGGCTTTGACCATGTTCTGGCACCACCAAAGCAAGACGTTCAACAGGGTTTAGATGTTGGGGTGCTGGTTGGTCCAGCGCGAGCCATTGCCGCGCGCCTTGGCTTCGAAGGTCTTGAAACAGACTCAGGCCAGCGATTTGTCAATCTCAGCCGGTGCTTGCGGACGGCCAATCCTGCGGCCTTGCTTGAGCAGCCCCTCCAAAAGCACGTTGAATGCCTGCACCGCCTTTTTCGACGTCGCTTCGGGATCCTCCGAATTTGCGATCCACTGCGCGGCATGTAGCGAGGCGCCGCTGATCAACCTTGCTGCGGCTTCGGGATCAACAGCAACGATGGTTCCCTCGTCCCTCAGCTTTTGAAGGTTCTCGCTCATCGAGCGGATGCACTCATTCTGGCTCGGCCATTGCGAAGGATCGCCGAGCACCGCCGGTCCATCGCGAAGGACAATACGCTGGATCTCCGGCTCCAGCGCCATCTCGATATACGCGGTGCATTCGTCGACAAAGCCCTGCCAGAGAGTGTCCGCCCTGGCCGAAACGATCTTCAGCCGGGCCAACATTTCGGCGTCGATCTCGGCGATGACCGCTTGGAGAAGGCCCTTCTTGTCGCCGAAGTGATGATAAAGCGCGCCACGCGTCAGCCCGGCCGATGCGGTGAAGTCGTCCATCGACGCTTCGGCATAGCCGACAGTGCCAAAGGCATGGCGCGCCGCCGCGACCAATTTGGCGCGGGTCTCGGCGATCATCTCCTTGCGTGATTTGTGCCCCATTCGCTCATTCCTTCACATACGTCTCGTATATTAATTGACATACGCGTCGTATGTCATTATCTGATTTGCATACGCCACGTATATAAGTGGCTCGACCTCAAGAATCCAGGAGTGTTCTCATGCCCAATCCCTATCGCGAAATCTTCAAGGCAAGGGGGGCCAAGGGCTTCGCCGCAGCCGGCTTCGTTGCCCGGATGCCGATGGCCATGGCTCCGATCGGCATCGTCGCGATGCTGTCGCAGACGCACGGCGAGTACTGGCTGGCCGGCGCCGTCTCAGCGACATATGCGCTGGCCAATGCTTTCGTCGCGCCGCAGATATCGCGGCTGGTGGACCGCCTCGGCCAGGCGCGGATTGTGGTGCCCACCACTGTGATTTCCGTGCTCGCTTTCGTGGTGCTGGTTGCGGCGGCCAATCAGGACTGGCCGATATGGACACTGTTCGTGTCAGCGCTGCTGGCCGCCGCAATGCCCAGCATCCCCGCAATGGTCCGCGCGCGCTGGACAGAGCTCTTCCGGGATCGCCCCGAGATGAACACCGCGTTCGCCTTCGAGTCGGCGGCCGACGAGCTGGTCTACATCGCCGGGGCATCGCTATCGGTGGGCCTGAGCGTGGCCCTTTTCCCGGAAGCGGGGATGTTGGCGAGCACGTTGTTCCTCGCCTTCGGCTCGACAGCATTCATCCTGCAGCGCTCGACCGAGCCGCGAGTGCGACCGGTCGACCAGGGCTCGCGCGGCTCGGCAATCCGCCTGCGGCCGGTCCAAATCATCACTTTGGCCCTGATCTTCATTGGCGCGACCTTCGCAACCACGGAGGTGAGCACCGTGGCAATCACCAAAGAGCTCGGCCAGCCGGGCGCCGCCAGCCTCGTCATCGGCGTCTACGCCCTCGGATCGTTCGTCGTCGGCATCATCATCGGCGCCCTGAACCTGAAAACACCGCTGCAAATTCAGCTTGCCATCGCGATCGCCATCATCGCGCTCACCACGCTGCCGCTGCTCGTCGCCGACACGGTGCCTCTTCTGGCGCTGGCCGTCTTCGTTAGCGGTGTGGCGATCTCGCCGACCTTCATCACGGCATTCGGCCTGATCGAGCGGCGCGTGCCGGAGGCGATGCTGACCGAGGGCGTCACCTGGGTCATGACCGGCATAGGCATCGGCATGGCGCTCGGCTCCTTCGCCGCCGGATGGGTGGTGGACGCCTTCGGCGCACAGAGCGGGTTCCTGGTGTCGGTGGCGGCGGGCGCAATCGCACTGGTCATCGTGCTGCTCGGCATGCGCAGCCTTGCCACGGCGGATTGCGACACCTCCGCATGCGACGCAGCCGCGGTTCCTGCCGAATAGGCTCCTATGCGTCCGGTCCTGAGCAGGGCCGGACGCATGCGAGCGCCGCTAGGCCAGGCTAAAGAATCTCGGTGTTGGCGATGTGGATGCCAAAACCTTCGAGGCCGACATAGTGGCGTTCGCGCAAGGCGATCAGGTTGATCGACGAAATGCCTAGGTCTTTGAGGATTTGCGCGCCAAGACCGATCTCGCGCCATTCGCTTTCGCGCCGGCGCGCCTCTTCATGGTCCTCACGGTCGCCGGCAGCTGGCCGGTTGCGCTCCTGATGGGCGACGCCGACGGAGCCTTCGCGCAGATAGACAATGACGCCGCGCCGGCGCTCGCCCATCGATTTCATGATGCCGTCCAGCCTGTGGCTGGTACCGAAGACGTCCGTCACAACGTCCTCGGAATGCAGCCGCACCGGCACTTCCTCGCCGTCGCGGATGTCGCCGAAGACGATCGCCACATGGTGCATAGAATCCCACGGCAGCGTGTAGGTAAAGACCTGCGCCTTCCCGCCAGGCGTGTCGATGGCAGAACAGGCAACACGCTCGACCAGCGTTTCCTTGCGCTGGCGGTAGGCAATGAGGTCGGCGACCGAAATCTGCTTCAAACCGTTCTTTTCGGCGAAGGCCTGCACCTGGGGGCCACGCATCACGGTGCCGTCATCATTGACCAGCTCGGAAATCACGCCGACCGGCGGCAGGCCGGCAAGCTTGCACAAATCGACCGCGGCTTCGGTATGGCCCGAACGCATCAGCACGCCGCCTTCGCGCGCAATCAGCGGAAAGATGTGGCCGGGGCGGACGAAATCAGACGCGCCGACATTGCCATTGGCAAGATTGCGCACGGTCAATGTGCGGTCGTCGGCCGAAATGCCCGTCGTCGTGCCGTGCTTGAAATCGACGCTGACGGTGAAGGCGGTGGTGTGGGCCGAGTCATTGTCGGCGACCATCGGCGAAAGATTCAGGCGCTTGGCTTCCTCGCGCGGCATCGGCGTGCAGACGATGCCGGAGGTGTTGCGGACGATGAACGCCATCTTCTCCGGCGTGCAATGGACGGCGGCGACGATCAGGTCACCCTCGTTCTCGCGCCCGTCATCGTCCATGACGACGACGATTTCGCCGCGTTCGAACGCACGCAGGGCTTCTACGATCTTCTTCTGGTCGTAAGGCATAAGTGCTCGTTTCACTCGCAGGGGAGTAGGGGAATAGGGCAGTAAGGGAGTAGGGAAAAGGAAAATTTCTTTCGCGGGAGCTACATAACATACTCCCCTACTGCCTTACTCCCCTACTGCCTTCCCGTTTGTCCTCGATGACGCAGATAGTGATCGGCAATCGCGCAGGCAACCATCGACTCGCCGATCGGTACCGCGCGGATACCGACACACGGATCGTGCCGGCCCTTGGTCATGATCTCGACGTCGTTGCCGTCCTTGTCGATTGACTTTCGCGGGGTCAGGATCGACGAGGTCGGCTTGACGGCAAAGCGCGCGACGATCGCCTGGCCGGTCGAGATGCCGCCGAGGATGCCGCCCGCATTATTGGAGAGGAAGACCGGCTTGCCGTCATTGCCCACGCGAATCTCGTCGGCATTCTCTTCGCCGGTAGTGCGGGCGGCCTCGAAGCCGTTGCCGATCTCGACACCCTTGACGGCATTGATCGACATCAGGCCCGAGGCAATGTCCTGGTCGAGCTTGGCGTAGATCGGCGCGCCGAGGCCTGCCGGAACGCCATCGGCGACGATCTCGATCACCGCGCCGACCGAGGAACCCGCCTTGCGGATGCCGTCAAGATACGCGGTGAAGGTGGCGACCGATGCCGGGTCGGGCGTGAAGAACGGATTTTCGGCGTCGCCAACGAAATTCCAGTTCCAGTTGGCGCGGTCGATCGATTTCTCTCCCATCGAGACCAGCGCACCGCGCACGACCATACCGGGCACGACCTTGCGGGCCAAGGCTCCGGCCGCCACTCGCGCCGCCGTCTCACGGGCCGAAGACCGGCCGCCACCGCGATGATCTCGCAGGCCGTATTTGGCATCGTAGGTGTAATCGGCATGACCAGGCCGGTACTGGCGGGCGATCTCGCCATAGTCCTTGGAGCGCTGGTCGACATTCTCGATCAGCATCGACACCGGCGTGCCGGTGGTGATCATGGTCTCACCGTCCTCATCAAGGATGAAGCCGGACAGGATCTTGACCTCGTCGGGTTCGCGACGCTGCGTCACAAAACGCGATTGACCCGGACGGCGCTTGTCGAGGTCGGCCTGGACCTCCGCGCGCGTGAAGCGGATGCCGGGCGGACAGCCGTCGACCACGCAGCCGAGCGCTGCGCCGTGGCTTTCGCCCCAGGTGGTGACGCGGAAAAGGTGGCCAAACGTATTGTGAGACATGAAAACCAGCCCTGCCGGCATCGGAGCCGGCTTAGCGCATGACCGCGAAAATCGGAGCGATTTTCGGGGTCATGCGCAAATCAAAGTGCTACAGCGTCCTGCGCGCGTCCAACGGGACGCGCGGCGCTGTAGCCTGCGTTCTATTGGCGTTTTCGGCAGCGGTCAAACTGTGATCTGGCGGATTTAGTTTTGACACATTCGGTTGGTTTCTGCTTCCTTCGATCCGTCTGTTGAACACCCGCCGCCACCGTGCCGGCGCAATGATAAGAGGACGATGATGCGTATCCTACTCGGCGCCGTTGCCGCCATGTTGCTGATTTCCACCGCCGCCTTCGCCGGCCAAACCGAAGGCCTGATCAAAGAGATCGATAAGGACACGTTGACGCTGACACTCGACGACGGCAAATCCTACAAGCTGAACGCCGAAACCGATCTCGAAGCGCTGAAACCCGGCATGGATATCGTGATCGCCTACGACGAGACAAACGGCGAGAACGTCATCACCGACATGCAATTGCCGGATTCAACCGAATAGCGTCTTTCCGGCTGACCTGTCCCGAAAGCCGGGATGAAGGTCGTGTGACTACCATCTTGTCCGAACCCCCGGTTCGGGATCACGGTCTTGGTCAAAACTCATTCAGCCGACTTCAGGCCTTCGTTCACGACACACTCTGTCGGGCAGCGCACCACGCCTGCTTGGCAATGGGCGGCTCCATCGTCGAAATGGCCGGTGAAGAGTTCCGGCAAGATCTCGGCCTGACTCATGCCGGAGCTCCATCGAGCCAGAGCTTGTTCGCAGCCCTCGACCGGATCGGGGGCCGCGATGATCGTCGCCACGGCCTCAAGATCGGCAGGTGTCCTCAATGTCAGCATGTCGGACGGCTTTGCCGGCCGGTGTGAAGCGACGGCGAGAGGGGCTGAACACGGTCGTTCAGAGTGAGTGGGTTTCGACCCTTAGAGCCACTCCAGGCGTCGTCCCTCTAGCCTGAGCAAGCGATCCTGCGGCACATTCAGGGTTGCGGCTTCTTTCTCGGGCATTCCCAGCACCATGCGGAACAGGGCGCGCACGACGCCGCCATGGGTCACGCAGACCGTCTGGCGGTCCAGCGCGTCGAACCACGGCTTTATCCGTTCGAGCAGCATTTGATAGCTTTCGGCGCCCTCGCCGGGCGGCAGGAAATTCCATTTATCGAAGCGCCTCTCCCTGGCTGAGCCCAAATGCCGGGCCTCGAGTTCGGGAAAGGTGAAACCCTGCCAGTCGCCGAAACTCATTTCGACAAGGCGAGGATCGGTACGATAGGCATGCGGATCGAGCTTCATCGCCGCGCGCAGGCGCTCCATGGTCTCGCGCGTGCGCCGCATCGGGCTGGCGACAAAGTCGAAATCCTGGGGGTTATGGACAAATTCGGCCAGCCGGCGCCCGTTGCGGCTAGCCTGCTCGCGGCCGAGCGCATTGAGATCGGTGTCGGCCTGCCCCTGCAACCGCGACTCGGCGTTCCACTTCGTCTGGCCGTGGCGTGCGATGTAGACGAGCGGATACATCAGGTCTTCCGGAAGAGATCGGGAGCAGACAGGCAGGATTGGTGTTCGTGGAAGGAACTAGTCCTTGACGGTCGAAATGTCGGGTGCGTCGACGGCCTTCATGCCGACGACATGGTAACCGGAATCGACATGGTGGATCTCGCCGGTGACGCCGCGTGAAAGGTTGGACAGGAAATAGACGGCTGAATCGCCGACTTCCTCCTGAGTGACAGTCTGCTTCAGCGGCGAATTGTATTCGTTCCACTTCAGGATGTAGCGGAAATCGCCGATGCCGGAGGCCGCAAGCGTCTTGATCGGCCCGGCCGAGATGGCGTTGACGCGGATCTTCCTGGCGCCAAGGTCGACGGCCAGATAGCGCACGCTGGCTTCGAGCGCCGCCTTGGCGACGCCCATTACGTTGTAGTGCGGCATCACCTTTTCCGCGCCATAATAGGTCAGCGTCAGCAGCGAGCCGCCCTCGCTCATCAGCGCCTCGGCGCGCTTGGCGATGGTGGTGAAGGAATACACCGAAATGTCCATGGTGCGCAGGAAATTGTCGCGCGTCGTCTCGACATAGCGGCCTGTCAGTTCGTCCTTGTCGGAAAAGGCGATGGCGTGGACGAGGAAATCGAGCTTGCCCCAATGCTTGGCGATGTCGTCGAACACCGCATCCAGCGTTGCCGGATCGGTCACATCGCAATGGCCGGCGACATGGGCGTTGAGTTCCGCCGCCAGCGGCTCGACGCGCTTCTTGAACGCCTCACCCTGATAGGTCAGCGCAATCTCGGCGCCGTGGTCGACGCAAGCCTTGGCTATGCCATAGGCGATCGACCGATTGTTCGCGACGCCAAGGACAAGCCCGCGCTTGCCGGCCATAATGCCTTGTCCACCCGCCATGTGAGCGCTCTCCGCAATATCTTCTGCTTTGTGGAGTGGCTATCGCACAGGCACCGAGCCCCTTCAAGCGCTCAACACGGACAGTTCAGGGACAAAAGCATCGCCCCCACAGCGCCGCGCGTCCCTTTGGACGCACAAAGGACGCTGTAGCACCTAACCTTGCGCATCGATTTTAGGGGGTCATGCGCTAGCGTTTCCGGTTGCGCATCAGCGCTTCGAGATCGCTGTCGCCCCCTTCGGGAAGCATCAGCCGCACATGCGCGTAGAGATCACCGTGTCCGCCAACTTTTTCCGGCAAGCCCCTGCCCTTCAGCCGCAGGACCTTGTCCGAGCTCGACCAGGGGGGAACATTGACCGCAACCTTGCCGGTCGGCGTTTCGACCGCCACCTTGGCTCCCAGGACGGCATCCGCCAGTGCAACCGGCAGGTCGGCGTGGAGGTCGCGGCCTTCGACACGATAGCGCGGGTGCCGCCGGAAGCGGATCTTGACCAGCGCGTCGCCCGGCTGCCCCGGCCCTTGCTCGCCCTGGCCTTTGAGCCGGATGGTCTGGCCGTCCTCGACATAGGCTGGCAGCTTGACGGCGACCTTGCGTCCGTCGGGGAACATCGCCGTTACCTTCTCCGCAGTCGCCGCTTCCTCGATGGTGATGTCGAGCGTCACGTTCAGGTCGGCGCCGGACGGCGCCTGCCGGCCGGCGCCCATGCCGGCACCGCGAGAGAAGGTCTCGCCGAATATCTGGCTGAAGATGTCGCTGTTGCCGTCGAACGGATCGCCGCCCGGGCGGCTTGAGCGAAACTCGAAACGTGAGCCGCCCGGCCCTTGCTGCCGGCGAAAACCGGCGAACGGATCGGCGCCGCCGGCGGCACCCTCGAAACCTTGAAAGCGCGGCTTGCCCTCGGCGTCAATCTCGCCGCGATCGAAAGCCGCACGGTTCTTCTCGTCGCCGACGATTTCGTAAGCCTGGTTGGCTGCGGCAAACCGCTCCTTCGCCTTGGGGTCCGGATTCTGGTCCGGATGATACTCCTTGGCGAGTTTGCGGTATGCCGATTTTATGTCCTTGGCCGATGCGTTCTTGGCAACGCCCAGCACCTCATAGGGGTCGCGCATGCTTCCTGCCCTGGAGAAGGAGTGAGTCCACGATTGCCCTCTATATGCGCTCGCATAGGAAGAAATTCCAGTGGCGCGCGGTCATATGATGGTGGAAAATCAGAGCGCTTTGAAGTCCTGCATCCGCCAGGCGCCGGCGCCGGCCAGGCACACCTCGCCCTTGAACAGGGCTACGCCGTCGAAGCTTTCGCGGGACGCGGTGAAGCGGCGGCAAAGCTGGCCGTTGTCTCTGGACTCCGCCAGTTCGGTGATCGAGCCGCGCGAACCGGTATCGGAATTCGCCCAGGGAACGGCCTGCCCGCCAAGTTCCTGGATATCGGCGGAAGACACCGCGTTGCGGATCGTCGCCTGGTCCGAGGCGCGATCCTGATCGATCGGCGAGGCAGCAGCAGGCGTGCTGCTGGTCAGGATCGTACGGTCGATCTCCGCCTGCTCCAAACTGAAGCCGCCGGCACCGCAGGCCGCAAGCGGCAAGGCGACCAGCACGATCGCGACCTTGACCGCAGCCTGGGCGCTGGCCGAAGCAATAAGGCTCCATTGCCTGCTGTCAAAAGGTTGCGCGATGCGCGACAATCGGCAATCTCCCCGGCCGGCAATAGAATTTGGAAAAACTATGAGCGAAACTGAGTTAACAAGCGGTTCCTGCGATAGGTAACAAATTCAGGCTCTTGGCCGGCAGGTTTCCAAGATCGGTTTCCGCAATGTTCGTTCGAAATGGAAACCCGGCTGGAGCCGTTCACCTAAAGGAGAGCAGCAGATGAGCGACAGGACGCCCTTGGATATCGAAGCCGCTGCCGCGTGTTTCCACATCGATGAAAGCGTGGATCGATCGCATCTCCGCCGACACCGATCATTGCGCCAAGCTTTGGCAGTCGAGATCATCAAGCGCCCTTGAACGTGAGATCCTTGGCTGTTCCTCTGAGCTTTATTGCGGTAAAAGTGGCGAGGAGATTGAGTGAAGGGGGGGCAATGCTGAGCCGAGAATTGGGCTGCCTATTTATTCACATACCGAAGAATGGGGGGACCAGCATCGAAGATGCTATCTGGCCAGATCGAAAGGCCAGATCGGCTGACCAATATTGGAAGAACGCGGAACTAAACCGTCACCAGAAAGAAGGTCTGCATCATCTCACAGCCGCCCAGATCCGGTCAGAGACAGGGGCGGAAACGTTTGACCGCATGTTCAAGTTTTCCCTCGTCAGAAACCCCTGGGACAAAGCCGTCTCGCAGTTTCTCTATACCAAGACTTGGCGCCAGGATTTACGCAGAATCCTTGGCCTAACCCGCTTCATGTCTTTCCGCTCATATTTAAGAGCCATCCAGCTTGTCGATCATCCTCAATGGAGACCGCAACACCTGTTCGTTGACGATCAGGATGGAAACCTGCTCGTCGATTACGTCGGGCGCTTTGAGCGAATCCGTGAAGAATTCTCCCTTGTTTCCGAGCGGATCGGATTGGCAAACGTAGCTTTGCCTCACAGCAAGAAAGCAATTAGAAAGGCCGATTACCACGACTACTACACGCCCGAAACCAGGGATATGATCTGGAATATCTACAGGACGGACATAGAGCGATTTGAATACAACTTTTAGTCAGGCGCCTACGCAGTGCGCCTGAACTCCGGTCTAAACTTCCACAGTGCTGGTAAAGCCAGCGGCCCGACCAAACCATCGTTGGCCAGATGGCCTGGGCAGAGCTCTTGGCGTCAAACTGGCGGAAGCCAATGCCTCGACAGCAGCCGATGAGAATGCTCGGCCACAACAACATCGCCTGTGCCGAGCTCTACAGCCGGGAAGCCTCGCAAAACGGGCTTGCAGTGCGGGCTATGGAGAAGGTAACGAAGATGGAGGAAGCCCGGCGCCTGCCCGGATCGTGGCCGTGGAATGACCGCTGGAGCACTATCTGGAAATCTTTTGGAAACCTGTTCCCAAGCCATTGGAATCGTTTAATATGTTAGAAGCAAGCGGTGACTTTACCGAGGCTGCCGAGCCATTCCGCCTGTTTGCCGCATGGCTCGACGACGCGACGAAAAGTGAGATCAACGATCCCAACGGCGTGGCGCTGGCGACCGTCGATGCCGAGGGCATGCCGAATGTGCGGATGGTGCTGCTCAAGGGGTTCGATGAAAGCGGATTTGTCTTCTATACGAATTTCGAGAGCGCCAAAGGCCGCGAGATTCTTGGCAGCATGAAGGCGGCGATGTGCTTTCACTGGAAATCGCTGCGGCGGCAGGTGCGCGCACGCGGGCCGGTGGAGATCGTCACCGAGGCGGAAGCGGACGCCTATTACGCGACGCGTCCGCGCGGCAGCCGCATCGGCGCTTGGGCCTCGAAACAATCGCGACCGCTAGAGAGCCGCTTCGCACTGGAAAAAGCCGTTGCCGAATACACGGCGCGCCATGCGATCGGCGAGATCCCACGGCCGAAACACTGGTCGGGCTTCCGTATCGTGCCGCAGACGATCGAGTTCTGGCACGACCGGCCTTTCCGGCTGCACGACCGCCTCGTCTTTTCCCGCAACGCGGAGGGCGGCTGGGACAAGGCCAGGCTTTATCCCTAACATTCAGGCGCATCAACTTCTTCGGGAAACGATCGGGATGAAAATGCCCATTATCGGATTGAAGAGTTTTGATCGCAGAACGCTAGGTTATTTCTTCCTGGTCATGAAGGCCATCAAGGCGGCGCGGGCCTCGTCGGACTTGAGCCGCTCGCGGAAATGCTCGCTTTCCTGGCCAATACGGGCAACAAGGTCTTCACGCGAGCCGCGCATCAGGTCACGCGCGATCTTCAGCGCTTGCGGCGGCTTGGCCGCGATTTGACTGGCCGCTGCCAGGACGGAGGCTTCGAGCTCGTTATCCTCGACCACCGCGTAGATCAGTCCGGCAGCTTTCGCCCGCTCGGCAGAAAAACCTTCACCGAGGCCAAGCAGCGCGAAGGCGCCTTGCCGGCCGAGAATCTGCGGCGCAAGCAGGCTCGACCCCGCCTCGGGGACCAAGCCGAGATCGACGAAGGGCGTGCGGAATAGTGTGCGCGGCGTGGCGAAGGTCAGGTCGCAATGCAGGTTGAGCGTGGTGCCGATGCCGACCGCGATGCCATCGACGCCGGAAACCATGGGCTTTTCCGTCCTGGCCAGCGCCATCAGGAAATCCCAGACCTCGGTGCCGCCCTCGCCGCCGGTGGCGACGACCATGAAATCGGCAAGGTCGTTGCCGGACGAGAAGGCGCCTGAAACACCGAAGAAGACATGGACGCGGATCGCCGGATCGGCGTCGCCCTCGGCAAGCGCCGCCGACATTTTCGCATACATGGCGCGCGTCAGCGCGTTCTTCTTGTCCGGACGGTTCATGCGGATGATCTGGATGGCGCCCTGGCGCTCGACGAGGATGTGGTCTGTCACGGGTGATCCTTTGTGAACGTCAGCCTTTTCGTGAAACGGCAACCTTGTGGATGTCAGGCAGAAATCAGTGTCTTGCCCGCAGCGGCAAGGCTTTCGGCGCCGCCGATGACGCGCTCCTTCAGCGCGCCCGCCTCGCCAAGCAGGTTTTCGGCGAAGAAACGGCAAAGGGCGACGCGGCTTTGGTCGGCAAGCGCGCCGCGTGCCAGATAGGCGCCGCCCGCCGCAAGCGAGATCAGCCGCAGATACGACGTAGCACCGGCCAGCGCCTCGTCCGAGCGCCCGTCGGCAAGCAGCCCTTGCTGGAAACGCGTCGCCTGGCCGAGGTCGTCGAGCGCCTGGTCGAGAGCATCGGCGGTGCGGCCGAAACCCCTGGGAATTGAGGTCCGCACTTCATCGGCGACCGCTTTTAGTTCGGCAATGTAACCATGCACATGCTCGCCACCGCCCAACGGCAGCTTACGCGCCACTAGGTCGATCGCCTGGATGCCGTTGGTGCCTTCGTAGATCGGCGCGATGCGCGCGTCGCGATAAAGTGCTGCCGCACCCGTCTCCTCGATGTATCCCATGCCGCCATGAACCTGCAGCCCGAGCGAGGCGACTTCGACGCCGACATCGGTGGAAAAGGCCTTGGCCAATGGCGTCAACAGATTGGCACGTTCCTGCCAATGGATGGCTTCATCGCCGACGGATACGCGCGCGTAGTCAATGGCATGCGCGCAGGAATAGCTGATGGCGCGTGCAATCTGGGTCAGCGCCTTCATGGTCAGGAGGTTGCGCTGCACGTCCGGGTGATGGACGATCGGCGCCATGCCGTTGCCATCATAGCTCGCGGCCTTGCCTTGCCGGCGGTCATTGGCATAGGCGAGCGCCTTCTGCGTGGCCGTTTCGGCGACCGCCACGCCCTGCATGCCGACGGCGAGCCGCGCATTGTTCATCATGGTGAACATGCAGGCGAGGCCCTTGTTTTCCTCGCCGATCAGCCAGCCGATCGCACCAGGCGCCATCCCTTCGAAACCGTCGCCATAGATCATGGTGCAGGTCGGCGAGGCGTGGATGCCCAATTTGTGCTCCAGCCCGGAGCAGAAGACATCGTTGCGTGCGCCCAGCGCGCCATCCTCGCCGACAAGGAATTTCGGCACCAGGAACAACGAAAGGCCGCGTGTGCCGGCCGGCGCATCCGGCAGCCGCGCCAGCACTAGGTGGACGATGTTGTCGGTGAAATCGTGCTCGCCATAGGTGATGAAGATTTTTTGCCCGAAGATGCGGTAGGTGCCGTCGCCGGCCGGCTCGGCGCGGGCGCGCAACGCATTCAGGTCCGAGCCCGCCTGCGGCTCGGTCAGATTCATCGTGCCCATCCATTGGCCGGAGACGAGCTTATTCAAGTATTTGGCCTTCAGCGCCGGTGAGGCGTGCTTGTCGAGCGCTTCGACCGCGCCCATGGTCAGCGTCGGGCCGATGCCGAAGGCCATCGCGGCGGAGTTCCACATTTCGAGCGCAGCGACGCCCAGCATGGTCGGCAGCGCCTGGCCGCCGAATTCCTCCGGAGCCGACAGCGCGTTCCAGCCGCCGTCGATCCAGCGGCGGTAGAGCGCCTTCCAGCCGGGCGGCATGGTGACGGCAGCGCCGCTCAGCACCGCGCCTAGTTCGTCGCCGATCTTGTAGAGCGGCGCGACCTCCTCTGTGGCGAAGCGGCCGGCTTCCGCCAGAATGGCGTCGACGAGGTCTTCGCCAAGCTCGCCAAAGGAGCCGGCGGCGAGCGCCGGCTTCAGGCCGGCCACATACTTCAGCGTGAAGGCGATCTCCTCGACCGGTGCCCGATACATGCCGCTCGCTCCTCCTCTGTCCGGCAGGGAAACTTATGATCCGTGCGGACACAAAACCATTCGCTTTTGGGTCGCCGCTCCCGCCTTCTTTTTACGTAAACGTCAAATTTTGTCACGCGGATTTTGCATTTTGAGCTGTTCAGGCTAAAATCGGCAAAGGGCCGGACAAGCCGACCGGCGACAGACCAAGAATACTGGATCGGACCGCACGTGCTCGCCAGACCTGACGCCTATCACTGTATCGAATGCGGCCTGCCCTATCGAGCGGCAGGTTTTTGGCACCATCGGGGCAAGATCGAGGTCGGCTCCGCCTATTGGTCGGATCGCGGCATTCTGTGTTCGCCGAAATGCTCGCTGGCCCATCATCGCAAACGCGAGGCTGAGGGAACGCTGCCGCAGGCGCCGGCGCCCGACCTGTTCCAGATCCAGCCGTTCTCCCCTCGTTGATGGCAAGCAAAACCATAACCGGCCGAATTGCGGCATTCGCCACGGACCGCCGAAAGCATTTCCTTAACCATGGCGGTTCAGGATCAGGCTTTGGCCAGCAAGGATCTGCTGTTTGAAGCCGCCGGCGCACCCTCTCCGCCGCCTAGGACTCCTCGTCGCGACCGCGATGATAATGGCGTTCGGGCCGGCACAAGCCTCGGATTTCTCCGAGCCGTGGAAGGCCGACCGGGCGCTGGTGATCGACGCCTACGAATACAATTCCATCGATTGGGCTGAACTTGCGACCGACAAGCGGATCGTCGGTTTCATCAACAAGGCGTCCGACGGGATGCCGCCAGCCTATTTCTGTTTCGGCGACGAGACCGAGACGCGGCTCTGCAAGGCGCTGTGGAAGCGCCATGCGGTGGCACAGGAACTGTTCCAGACGCGCAAGGTGGTGGCCAAGGCGCTCGGCCTGAAATGGGGCGCTTACCATCTCGCCCGCCCCGGCAATCCCGTGGGACAGGCCAATAATTTCATCAACTTCGCGAAACCTGGTCCGGATGACCTGCTCGCTCTCGACATCGAGGATGACGACCCCACGAAATGGATGTCGCTCGAGGATGCAGAGGAATTCGTCCGCCATGTGCATCGGCGGCTGGGCCGCTTTCCGGTGCTTTACACCAACGGCAAGACCGCCAGGCACATCGCCGACAACAGGTACAAATACCGGCTCCTGTCGCGGCTGCCGCTCTGGTATGCGCGCTACAAGCCGGACATCGGCGTGCATTTTCCGATGGGCAACTGGCAAGGCTACGCACTCTGGCAGTTCTCGGCAAAAGCCAACTGCGGCCGGTTCCGCTGTCCTTACCGGGTGGCCGGCACGCCGAACGATATCGACGTCAATGTCGCACCGATGGATGCCGCCACATTGCGCGCGCAATGGCCCTTCGGCGGCCTGATCGACGTGCAGCCGGACTACCTTGCCTCGATACCGGTGCCTCTCTCGCGCGAGGCCGGCCTTGCGGGCAATGCCATCACCTACGCCACGGTGGTGGCACCATCGACCTTCACCGAAATCACCGCCATGTTCAGCGCCCGCTGGGCCAAGTTCCGCAGCAGCTTTCAAATGCCTGCTGTAAAGACGTTGCTGCGCCTTCCGCGCGGGATTGCCGAATATGTGGCCTGGACGCGGAACGAAAAGCACTCGGCATCAGCGGTTGAAGCCACGCCCGCCGCCGGCGATCCGGTCAGCACCGCATCAACCGAGTTCGACCATGGCCAGCGCTAAAAGCTGAAAGCCGTTCGGCGTCAGCGCGCCTGCTCGCGCGCGACGGCCTGCCAGCCGATGTCGCGGCGGCAAAAACCTTGCGGCCAATCGATCTGGTCGAGTGTGGCATAGGCTCGTCTCTGCGCCTCTCCGACCGTGCCGCCGACAGCCGTGACGTCGAGCACACGGCCGCCATTGGCGATCAGCGCGCCGCTGTTGATGGCGGTACCGGCGTGAAAGATCTCGACGCCATCACCAGCGGCCTCTTCGAGGCCGCGGATGACCGAGCCCTTTTCCGGCGTGCCGGGGTAACCCCTTGCCGCCATCACCACGGTGAGCGCCGCCTCGTCGCGCCAGCGCACGGAGGTATGTGCAAGCTGGCCGTCGGCAGAAGCGTTGAGCAGGACCAGGAGATCGTCCTTCAGCCGCATCATCAGCACCTGGCATTCCGGGTCGCCGAAACGGGTGTTGTATTCGATCAGCTTCGGCCCCTCGCCTGATATCATCAGCCCGGCAAACAGCACGCCGGAAAACGGTGCGCCAAGTTCGGCCATGCCGCGCATGGTTGGCTCGACGATCTCGCGCATGGTCCGGTCGATGATCTCCGGCGTCATCACCGGAGCCGGCGAATAAGCCCCCATACCGCCGGTGTTCGGGCCGATGTCGCCGTCACTGAGGCGCTTGTGATCCTGTGCGGTGCCGAACGGCAACGCGGTGGCGCCGTCGCACAGGCAAAAGAAACTCGCCTCCTCGCCGGTGAGAAACTCCTCGACCACCACCTCGGCGCCGGCCTGTCCGAAGGACCCGTCGAAACAGGCATCGAGTGCGGCCAGCGCCTCGGCCAACGTCATGGCGACGGTGACACCCTTGCCGGCGGCGAGGCCGTCGGCCTTGATGACGATCGGCGCGCCCATCTTTTCGACATAGGCCCTGGCCGAGGCCAAGTCGCCGAAGCGGCCATAGGCGGCGGTCGGGATATCGTATTTCGCACAGAGGTCCTTGGTGAAGCCTTTCGAACCTTCCAGCCGCGCCGCCGCCCGGGATGGGCCGAAGACGCGGATGCCTGCTGCGCGGAGGTCGTCTGCAATGCCGGCGACCAGCGGCCCTTCCGGGCCGACCACGACGAGGTCGATCTTTTTCTCCGCGCAAAACCGGGCCACCACCGCATGATCGGCAATGTCCAACGTCACCAGCTCGGCTTCTTGGCCGATGCCTGGGTTGCCCGGCGCCGCGTAAAGCTTCGTCAGCAGCGGCGAGGCCGCGATCTTCCAGGCCAGCGCATGTTCGCGGCCGCCGGAGCCGATCAACAAAACACGCATGCCCAGATCCCTTGCCATTCCACGACTCAGGACCTGCGCTATTGCGCCCCGGACGATGGGTCAAGACATTTGGGAGAGTTTGAAGCAATTCCACACGGGAACGAGGCCTGCTTGATGCTTGACGGCGTTCGCCACTGCTGCCACTCCAACACTATGGAACCCATCCAATCGAAAGCTGCCCAGGGCCGCGTCGCCGATGCGCCGAGCGGCCACTGGGTCTACCGCATTCTGCCGCGCTGGCTGTGGCCCTATGCGCAGCTTGCCCGGTGGGACCGGCCGATCGGCTGGCAGTTGCTGCTGTGGCCGTGCTGGTGGTCGGCAGCCCTTGCCGCGAGTGCCTATTCACGCCCTACCGATACGCTGCTCTCGCTGCTGCCGACACCTTTGTACCTGCTGCTGTTCCTGATTGGCTCCATCGCCATGCGCGGCGCCGGCTGCACCTATAACGATCTGGTCGACCAGGACATCGACAACCAGGTGGAACGTACGCGCTCACGGCCGCTGCCGGCGGGAAAGGTCACGCGCCGGCAGGCCTGGGCGTTTCTCGTTATCCAGGCACTGATTGGACTCGCTGTGCTTCTGCAGTTCAACGGCTTTGCCATCCTGCTCGGCATCTGCTCGCTCGCCGTAGTCGCCATCTACCCATTCATGAAGCGGTACACCAACTGGCCGCAACTGGTTCTCGGCCTTGCTTTTTCCTGGGGTGCGCTGATGGGATGGGCGGTCGAGTTCGGCGATCTCGACGGCCCGCCCGTCATGCTCTATATCGGCTCGATCCTGTGGGTGATCGGCTATGATACGATCTATGCGCATCAGGACAAGGAGGACGACGCCATCGTCGGCGTGCGCTCGACCGCACGCCTGTTCGGCGACAACACCAAGACCTGGCTCGTCGGGCTTTATGGCGGGGCGCTGGTCTGCTTCGCCATCGCCTTCGCGTCGGCGCAGGCGCCCGTGCCGGCGCTGGCCGGACTGATCGCCGCCGGAGCGCATATGGCGCGGCAAATCGCAGTGCTGGACATCGACGATCCGGACCAGTGCATGCTCTTGTTCAGATCGAACAACCAGGTCGGCTGGCTGATCTTCCTTGGCCTGATCGGCGGCGCGCTGTGGGTGGCGTTGAAGCCGCTGGTGTAGCTATCCGCGCGAAATGATCTCCTGGCCGCCAATCACCAGCCTGAGGCCGAGATCGCCGGCCCTGCGACGGGCGAGGAAGCGCGGACGGCGCGTGGTCGAAACCCGACCCTTGCGGCGGCTCTGCGCCGGCAATGTCTTGATGGCGGCGCCAAGCGATTCCTCCAGCGTGCGGGCGATGCCGTCTGATTCGATCAGAAGCATCGGCAGACGGTAGGCATCGGCCCAGGCACGCCAGTCGGCGGCGACATCCTCGAGATCGTCGGCCACTAGCAGCGGCACCGACAGCATCGGATCATTGTGCAGAAGCTCCAGCGTCACCGTGACATTGCCATCCGGATCCTCCATCGCGCGGGCGGCCACGCCACGAAACGCGTTGGCAGGCAGAGCGATGAACGCCGGCACGCCGCTCATCTCCAGCATGCGGCGAATGACGGCGCCACGGTGGTCGATGGTGAAGGTAACGTCGCCATAATCGTCGCGCGTGGCGTAGCTCACCACCTGCGGCAGGCGGAATGGGTCGAGGCGCATGTTGCGCCCGGCCCAGACTGGCTTCAGTCCAGTGTTCATATTGTGCCTTTCCTGTCTCTCCTGAGAGCCGGTCTTCCGGTTCTCCGGGCCGGTTTTTCCAGCCTCGTTGTGGGGAAACGTTAGCGCGGGCTTCTTATCGCAGCGCTTAAGAAAGTCGGTTAAATTTTGCTGATCTCAGGGGGATGGTTATCGGAATGCGACCATTCACAAGACATCGAAAGGATCAGATAACCTTACCGGGATTCATGATGCCGGCCGGGTCGAAGGCCGTCTTCACCCTGCGCATCAATTCGATCGCCATCGGCGGCGCCGTCGCGATCAATTCATCGCGCTTCAGCTGGCCAATGCCGTGCTCGGCCGAAATCGAGCCGTGGAAGCTGCGCACGACATCATGCACGGCCTTGTTCATGGCGTGGTAGAGCCCGAGAAACGCTTCGTCATCGCCGCCGACCGGCCGGGAGATATTGTAGTGGAGATTGCCGTCGCCCATGTGGCCGAAACAGACCTCGCGCGCGCCCGGGCTGACCGATTGCACGGCGCCGGCCGCTTTTTCGATGAATTGCGGGATGGCCGCCACCGGCACCGAGATGTCGTGCTTGATCGAGGCGCCTTCGGGCTTCTGCGCCTCGGGCAGCACCTCGCGGAAATTCCAGAAGGCATCGCCCTGCGTGATGCTCGCCGCAATCACCGCATCGCCGACGATCTCCTGTTCGAGGCCGGCTGAGAGCACCTCTTCGATCAGGGCCCTCGCATCCTCCGCCGAGCGGCCCGAAGAGATCTGCATTAGCACATACCACGGCCAATCCCCGGACAGCGGCCGCACGACGCCTGGCGCGTGCAGAAGCGTAAAGTCGTAGGGCCTCTGGCCGATCAGTTCGAACGCGGTGAGCGCGGCACCGGCGCGATCCATCGCCAGGCTGAACAGAGACAGTGCCGCCTCAGGTGACGACAGGCCGGCAAAGGCCACCTCGCGCCCCTTGGGCTTGGGGAAAAGCTTGAGCACGGCGGCGGTGATGATGCCGAGCGTGCCCTCCGCGCCGACAAACAGGTTCTTCAGATCGTAGCCGGTGTTGTCCTTCTTCAGCTTGCGCAGATCATCGAACACCTCGCCAGTCGGCAGTACCACTTCGACGCCGAGACAGAGCTCGCGCGCATTGCCATAGGCAAGCACACCGGTACCGCCGGCGTTGGAAGAGAGATTGCCGCCGATCTGGCAGGAGCCTTGCGCAGCAAGCGACAGCGGAAACAGCCGGTCGGCGGCATCGGCCGCTTCCTGCAGCGTCTGCAGGATGACGCCGGCCTCGACGGTGACCGTGTTGGACAGGATGTCGATCTCGCGGATGCGGTTCAGCCGCGACAGCGACAGCACGATCTCGCGGCCGGACATATCCGGCACCTGCGCGCCGACCAGCCCGGTGTTGCCGCTTTGCGGCACGACCGGCGTTCCCGTCTCGGTCGCCAGCCGCATGATGCGGCTAACCTCGTCGACGCAGCCCGGCCTCAGCACCAGCGCCGTTCGGCCATGCCAAAGGCCGCGCCTTTCTATGAGATAAGGCGCGATATCCTGCTGGTCCCGAAGCGCGTATTTGTCGCCGACGATTGCCGCAAAGCGGTCGATGAGAGCGAGGTCGATATCCCGGGATATGTCGTTCATAGCTGGAAACTATGGTGCCCACTCGATCTTGTCACGAGGGGCGGCAGCGCGCGAAAGCCGGTCGTTGATCCCCTCGCCCAGCCCGTCGAACGGAATCGGCTCGACGGCGATTGTCTTGGCGCCGCTGCGATCGAGATCCTGCATGTGGGCAAAGAGGTTGGCCGCGGCTTCGCGCAGGTCGCCGGTCTCCGACAGGTTGCGCAAAGCGGCAGCACCTTGCCAGCCTTCGGCACGGCGGGGGCCGAACGCCAGCAAGGCTTCGCCCTTTACGACTTTTGCGGCGTTGACCCGCACCGCAGCACCCGGCGCGTAATGCGAGGCGAGCATGCCCGGCGCCTCGATACCCGTCGCACCGCGCGACAGCGTCGTGCCGGCGACCGCTTCAATTTCCTCGGCGGCAATGCCTCCCGGTCGCAGCAGCCGCAGCTTTCTGCCCTCGATCTTGACGATCGTCGATTCGAGCCCGACGGACGTTGCGCCGCCATCGACCACCAGCTTGATTTTTGCACCGAGATCCGCCGCCACTGCCTTGGCTGTCGTGGCGCTGATCTTGCCTGAGGAATTGGCGCTGGGCGCTGCGAGCGGGCGTCCGAGCCTGGCGATCAGTTCGCCGCCAAAGCCTTTCGGCATGCGCAGCGCGATCGTATCCAGCCCGGCGGTGACCAGCGGATGAATGCCGTTGCCGGGCCGCTGCGGCAGCACCATCGTCAGCGGTCCCGGCCAGAATGTCTGCGCCAGTCTTTTCGACAGGGAATCGAACAGCGCGATGTGCTCGGCCATCGCCAGATCGGCAACATGGGCGATCAGCGGGTTGAAGCGCGGCCGGCCCTTGACCTCGAAGATGCGCGCCACGCCGACGCCATTGGTGGCGTCGGCGGCCAGCCCGTAAACGGTTTCCGTCGGAATGGCGACGACGTCACCGCCTTCAAGCAGCGCCAGCGCCCGCTCCATCGCCTCGCCGGCGGCAAGTATCTCAGCCACTCTCATCACCTCACAGAAGCAGGACCTCACAGATGTGGGACCTCACAGATGTGGGTGCGTAATACGGTGACGCTTACGGGGCAAGTCCGGGCGTTAGCGAACTACCAAATCGCTAAAATGCTAACTTTCCTCGCAAGCCCGCATCAATTCCCGGACGTTATGTTGACTGCTTGTTGGACAGGGGATCTATCATGGTCTGGGTGCGTATCCTGGGAGCGCTTGGTCTCACTCTGGCGGCGGGCGGAGCACACGCTTCGTCCTTCGTTGTTCTCGGTGCACCATCCTCGACGCCGTCCGTCGTCAAGCTCGCCGCGCCTGAACCGGTGAAGGTGGCTGGGAGCTCCTCGACGCCATCGATCGTGGCGCTCGGCGAACCAGTGCCTGATGTCACCTATGAAAAAGTTGCTGCGATCCCGAGCCAGCCCAAGCCCAAGCATGATTTCATGCAAAGCCCGATGATCATTCGCGGCGGCATCGTCGGCGATGCCTTCGCAAAGCCGGCCCCGAGCGCCGCACCTGCCGCGACAACCGCTGCCGCACCTGGGGCGGCCACCAGATCCGACAAAAAGATAACGGCAACGAACAGCCCGCCTGAGCCGGCAACGCCGCAACCGACGCCCATTCCCGAGATCGAGCAGGCCAGATAGCCGTTCGAGGCTATGACGACGCTCGCGCTCAGCCGGCGATTTTCGAGAAATCCGCAACCTGGTCGGTCGCTGCCCGGACGCGTGCCAACAGTGCCAGACGATTGGCACGCACGGCTTGGTCCTCATCATTCACGAGAACGCGTTCAAAGAATGAATCAACCGGTTCACGCAACGCGCTGAGCGCCAGCATGGCGGCGGAAAAGTCTTCATTATGAATCGCTTGGCCGGCTTCCTTCTCGGCCTGATTCACTGCGGCAAACAGCGCTTTTTCGGCATCTTCCCGGAATAGACCCGACTCAACACGTTCGGCAACCGTCGTTTTCTTCTTCTCCTCGGCGGCCAGGATGTTGACCGCACGCTTGGTGCCGGCAAGCAGGTTTTTGCCGTCCTCGGTGTCGAGGAAAGTGCCAAGTGCTTGGACGCGGCGGACGATTTGCAGGAGGTCGTCGTTCGGCGATTGGCCAATCTCCCCCCTTGAGGGGGAGATGCCCGGCAGGGCAGAGGGGGGCGCGACAGGATGAGAGGTTGGCGGGACAGCGCCCCCCTCTGTCGGCTTCGCCGACATCTCCCCCTCTAGGGGGGAGATTGGGCGCGAGCCCGCTGACAACACCGCATCGATGAGATCATACCGCGCGCCCTGGTCACGGAGATAGACCTTCAGGCGGTCGTGGAAGAAGGCGAGGAGATCGGCGCTAAAGGGCCGTCCGGACGCGAGATAGTTCGCCATCTGGTAAGCGCGGTCGAAGAGAGATGTCAGCGCAAGCCGGACACGATTCTCAACCAAAATCCTCACCACGCCCAGCGCCGCTCTTCTCAGCGCATAGGGATCCTTCGACCCCGTCGGCTTTTCGTCAATCGCCCAGAACCCGACGAGCGTATCGAGCTTGTCGGCGAGCGCGACGGCCACCGACGCTGGATCTGTCGGAACACGGTCGGACGGGCCCTGCGGCTTATAATGTTCCTCAATCGCGGCGGCGACCGAGGGATGCTCTCCCTGTAGCAGCGCGTATTTGCGGCCCATGGCGCCCTGCAATTCCGGGAATTCGCCGACCACTTCGGTGGTGAGATCGGCCTTGGCCAAGACGGCAGCGCGACGTGCGAGCGCGGTAATCTCCCCCCTTGAGGGGGAGATGTCGCCGAAGGCGACAGAGGGGGTCGGCACGTCCTGGCGCGACGCCCTATCGCGGACAGAGGATGCCGGCGCTTCACGCGGGGCGACCCCCTCTGGCCTGCCGGCCATCTCCCCCTCAAGGGGGGAGATTGAACTCGCTACGATCGGCGCCAACTCCTCAGCAAGCCGTGCAATCCGCTCCACCCGCTCACCTTGGGTGCCGAGTTTGGCATGGAAGGTGACGCCGAGATGGTCGAGGCGGGCCATGCGCTGGTCGAGCGGCTTTTTGAGATCGAGCCCGAACTTTTCCGCCGATGCCTCCAACTGGTCGAGATCAGGCAGGTCGCCCTGGTCTGTCTTCCAGAAATAGAGCGCGTCGGACAGCCGCGCGCGCACCACCTTGCCGTTGCCGTAGGCGATCTCCTTGCCGCGATCCTTGGCCTCGATATTGGCGGTCAGGATGAAGCGGTTGGAAAGCTCTTCACCGACGCCCTGCGGCCGCGTGACGAAACACTTCTGGTTGGCGCGGATGGTCAGCCGGATCACCTCGGCCGGAATGGCGAGAAAGTCTTGCTCGAACTCGCCCATCAGCACCACAGGCCACTCGACCAAGCCTGACACTTCCTCGAGCAGCCCCTCGTCCTCGACAAGGTCGAGCCTGTTGGCGAAAGCGAGATTCCTGGCGTCGGAAAGGATGATCTCCTTTCGCCGGTCGGCGTCGAGCACGACCTTCGCCGCCTCCAGCTTGGCGGCATAGTCGTCGAAGCGGCGCACGGTGATCGCGCCCGGGGCGTGAAAACGGTGGCCGTAGGTTACGTTGCCCGAGCGGATGCCGTCGATCTCGAAATCGACGACCACCGGCTCCTGGGTCTCAGGGCCGAAGGTGCAGAGGATGGATTGGAGCGGCCGCACCCAGCGCAACGATCCGGGTTTCGCCGAGGCCGGCCCCCAGCGCATCGATTTCGGCCATGGAAAATCGCG
Source organism: Mesorhizobium sp. BHscii (assembly GCF_053848065.1). Lineage (NCBI taxonomy): Bacteria > Pseudomonadati > Pseudomonadota > Alphaproteobacteria > Hyphomicrobiales > Phyllobacteriaceae > Mesorhizobium > Mesorhizobium sp. BHscii. The sequence continues at coordinate 119,201 of NZ_JBSPKW010000010.1, forward strand.
GATGACGCCTGGAACCAACTCGGCGATGATTTCTTCCGCCGCCCGGCCCGGCTTCGCAATATGGGCGACATAGAAGTCTCCCTTCTTCGGATCGGCATGGATATGCGCCTCGGCGATCGAGGAGAGACCGGCCTTGCGCAGAAAACCCTGGACCGCTTGTTCGGGAGCCTTGGTCGAGGGCCCCTTGATCTCCTCGCTGATGTCCTTCGAGCGCGCGGTCACGCCGCGAATGTCGAGCGCCAACCGGCGCGGCGTCCAATATTCGCGCGCCGCCTCATAGGTCAGCCCGGCCTCGACCAAACCGTCCGTCATCATCTTCTTCAGGTCGCCCGCCGCCTTGCGCTGCATGCGCGCGGGAATCTCTTCCGAACGGAGTTCTAAAAGCAGGTCGGGCATAAATTAGCTCCTCACCCTCCCCTTGATGGGGAGGGTCGGCGCGTCAGCGCCGGGGTGGGGTGGCGGCGTCTCGGTCACCAGCGCCCTCTGCGTTATCTCTCGGGGCGAAGGTGTGATTTCCGTTCTTCCACCGCCGCATAGATCGTATCAAGCACGGAATCCAGTTCGTTTTTTACTTCATGGTTCCAGAAGCGGATCACGCGATAGCCCTGGGTTTCGAACCACTTCGTTCGAACCTCATCATGGCGCTGCTGGTCATCAAAGCTGTGGTGGGCACCGTCGACCTCGATGATCGATTTCAGCCGATGGGACATGAAGTCCGGAAAGTAAATCCCGACGGATGCTTGTTTACGGAAGTGCGTGCCTTCCACGGGGATTCGCCAGAGATGCCGCCACAAGATGCGTTCCTCATCGGTCATTGCCGCCCGAGGCCGTTGCGCGACTGCAGCTTGAACCGGTCAAGCTTCGGCATTGGCAAATCGCCCCGGCACCCCCGCCCGCCGCTTCGCGGCGACCTCCCCCATCGAGGGGAAGGTAAAGAGGGCATAGCAACTCGGCTGGCTGCTGTCATCCTTCCCCATGCAATCGGCATGTTTACCGACGATTTCCAAAAATATTCCGCTGCCTGTCGGGTCGAAGCGGGGCTATCCGTCCTTGGATCACAGATTTCCATGAACCGAACGCAGCGCTGAAGCGACCAACGCTCAGGCAGAGGACTATTGGCTGAACGACCATGAAGACGGCATCGACATTCCTGCAGATCCTCGCGCTCAGCGCCTGTTTCGCGGCGCAGGCTCATGGCACGTTCACGATGCCTGGCGTTAGACAGGCGCTGCGGACGATGGCTGGTTCCAGCGGCCAAGGCGTACTGCCAATCAGCGCTTCAGTCGAAATCGCAAATTGCCTCTGGAGCTAAGCCGCCAGCCCACCTGCCTGCGTCAGCAAAAACGCCTCGCCGCAGGCTTTCGCCAGATTGCGCACCCGCAAGATGTAGCTCTGCCGCTCGGTGACGGAAATCACGCCGCGCGCGTCGAGCAGGTTGAAGACGTGGCTGGCCTTGATGCACTGGTCGTAGGCGGGGAATACCATCCGGTGGTTCCCCTCCCCCTTGAGGGGGGAGAAAGGCGCGCCGGCTTCGAGCAACGCCTTGCACTCGGCTTCGGCGTCCTCGAAATGCCGAAGCAGCATCGCGGTGTTGGCGAATTCGAAATTGTGCCGCGAATATTCCTGCTCGGCCTGCAGGAAGACGTCGCCATAGGTCACCTTGTCGGCGCTGTCGCGGCCGTTGAAGTTGAGGTCGTAGACATTGTCGACGCCCTGTACATACATGGCCAGCCGCTCCAGCCCGTAGGTAAGCTCGCCCGCCACCGGCGCGCATTCGATGCCGCAGACCTGTTGGAAATAGGTGAACTGTGACACTTCCATGCCGTCGCACCAGCACTCCCAGCCCAGCCCCCAGGCGCCGAGCGTCGGGCTTTCCCAGTCGTCCTCGACGAAGCGGATGTCATGCAGAAGCGGATCGACGCCGATCGCCGCCAGCGAGCCGAGATAAAGCTCCTGCAGATTAGGCGGGTTCGGCTTCAGGATCACCTGGTATTGGTAATAGTGCTGCAGCCGGTTCGGGTTCTCGCCGTAGCGCCCGTCCTTGGGCCTGCGCGAAGGCTGCACATAGGCCGCGTTCCAGCGCTTTGGCCCGAGCGCGCGCAGTGTCGTCGCCGGGTGGAACGTGCCGGCGCCGACTTCCATGTCATAGGGCTGGAGAACGACGCAGCCATAGTCGGCCCAGTAGCTATGCAAGGTCAGGATCAGCCCCTGGAACGAGCGGCTGGGATGCATATGGGCTGGGATATCAACGGTCACGGCGGCCTCGACGGAGCGGCGGGATGCGGCACCTGTTGGATGAGACCGCATGATCTTGTCGGAAAAGTCTGCAACTTTTCGGGATCAGGCTCTAGAGCGCCGCCCGCCAAGCGTCAAGGCGAAGGGTCAGCCCTTCGGCGCGGGCGCCGGTTCGGGCTTGACCTTCGGGGTTTCCTGCGCCGTGTTGGATTCGATCGGCGGCAGGCCCTTCAGCAGTTTCTGCTGTAACGCGGCGAGCACGTCGGGATCCGGCTTCAGGTCGCGGGCCTGGTTCCACTGGAAGGTGGCTTCCAGCCTGCGGCCGACGCGCCAATAGGCATCGCCGAGGTGATCGTTCAGCACCGGATCTTCCGGCTTCAGCGACACGGCACGCTCCATTTCGCGCACAGCGTCTTCAAACCTGCCCAGGCGGAAATAGGCCCAGCCCAGCGAATCGACGATGTAGCCGTCGCTCGGCCTGAGGTCGACGGCCTTCTGGATCATCTGAAGGCCTTCCTCGAGGTTGATGTTCATGTCCACCCAGGAATAGCCGAGATAGTTCAGAACCTGCGGCTGGTCGGGGAACAATTCCAGCGCCTTGCGGAAATTCGGCTCGGCCTTCGGCCACTCCTTCAGCCGCTCATAGGCGATGCCGCGCTGGTAGAAAATGTTCCAGTCGGCGCGGGTCGGGGTCTTCAGCATCGCTACCGCCTTGTCATAGAGACCGGCCGCGGAGCGGAAATCCTCCTTCGAGGCATAGACGCCACCGAGCGCCTGATAGGCGCGCATGTCGTCGGGATGCGCTTCGACGAGGGCCTTCAGATGGGCGATGGCCTCCTCATAGCGGTCGAGATCGGCAAGGTTGAGGCCGAGCTGCAGTTCCGAAAGCGGCTTCAGCGGCGAACTGGCCGGGATGCGGCGATAGAAGGCGATGGCGCCTTCGCCGTCCTTCAACTGCTCGGAAACGGCGGCGAGTTGGACAAGGGCCGCGTCGCTGTCGGGCCGCAGTGCCAGGGCATATTGCAGATAGAGGCGGACGAACGGCTCGCCGCCACCGCGATTGAGCGCGGTGGCGAGATCGAGCAGTATTTCCGAGGCGCCGTCGGACGGGCCGGCAACGAAGGGTTCGACCTTCTCGCCCTTGGTGATCCTGTCGCGAAGCGCTGATATCTCAACCTTGCCGGGTGCAAATGCCTCGGCCTGATCGAGCACGGACAGCGCCTTGTCCTTGTCGCCCTTGCGGGCAAGGAAGGAGGCATAGGCCTGCGCATTCCGCATCCAGGTTTCGGGCGCCGCGCTACCGGTCGCGGTGTCCTGCAAGGTGGCGGCGTAGATCGCGTCCGCCTTTTCGGGCAGGCCCGACGCATCGGCGATCAGCGCGCGATGGAAGGATTTGAAGAGGCCGAACCAGTCCGGACCCTGCAGCCTGTCGATGGAGGACATGGCCTCGCTGGGGTCGCCGGCGCCCTGCTTGGCCCAGCCGGTCATAACGCCGGAGATCAGCCGGTCGAGGTCGGATTCGAGCGAAAGCTTGAGCCAGTACTCGGCCTTGGTGAAATCCTTTTTGTGAAAGGAACCGACGGCCAGCGCCAGGCGCGAGAACCGCTCGACGTCGGGAACCGTCTTGAGCTTGTCGGCATAGACCAGCGATTCTTCGAAGCGCCCTTGCGCGATCAGCGACAGCATCAGGCTTTGCTGCAACGAGGTATCACCGGGAGCGAAGGCGAGCGCCTGCTTGTAGTAGGCGATGGCGCTGTCGAGATCATTGTCGCCTTCGGCGACCCGCGCGGCAAGATAGGCGCCCGAGAACGACGTGATATTGACTGGCTCGGTGGTCTCTTTGGCATAGGCAGGCAAACCGGAGATCGCCATGCCCGTCACAATTGCCAGCCCTGTCAGCCAGCGCGCACATCCTTGCTGCATCGTATCCCTTTCAGTCAAAGCCATGCCCACGTCAGCGGGATCGCCGTAGACTCGATCTTTTTCCAGGCAAAGCATGGCCTTTTTGGGGTCATGCTTCAACCCGGCCGAATTCACAATCGGGTCATGCGATCAAAAACCACGCTAGGAGCGCCAACTGCGACCGTCCAGCGCGCTTCGTTGAAGATTTCTGCGGCAGGCCGGATTTCTGTATACAGGTATCCCCATATCCGCTTGAACGCGCTGCACAGGCCGGCCCATCCAGGATGCGTGAAATTCACGGTTTCCCCGAAGGTCTTGCCTCCAGCGACCGCATCGCCAAGGTAATCAGAGCGTGCAGCCGCTCTTTAGGCACACCGTCGCGTGCCTGCACCGAGAGACCAAACAGAACCGTGGTGTAGTAATCACCCAGGACCTCCGGGTCCGTGTCCGGTTTGAGTTCCCCGTCCCGAATGCCCTTTCTCAGGCGTTCGACAATCAGTGTATTGCGCGCCCGGCGACGCTCAGCCAGCCAGCGCAGCACACCATCATTTTCAACGGCACAGTTGGTCGCCGCCGAGACTACCATGCAGCCCCGCGGCAAATCCGGCCTAGTATAGACTTCGATTGCATCGCGCAGCAACCGCTCGACAAACCGCCGAGCGGTCGGCTCCTCGGCAAGCGCCCGAGTGGCGAAGCTTCCTTCCCTGGTTTCGTAAAGAACGACAGCTTCCCGAAACAGGTTCTCCTTCGAGCCGAAGGCGGCATAGATACGCGGCGAGGCCAGACCAAGCGCCGACACGAGATCGGCCATCGAGGTGCCCTCATAGCCGCGCGTCCAGAAGGCGTCGCGGGCCTTCTCGAGCGCCTGGTCCCGATCGAACTCCCTTGGCCTTCCCGCCATTGCGGCCTCCATTTTTTATCAATCAACAAATAATCCGCTTGACTTCGGATTGCAAACTTAATTCTTTGTCGATCGATAAAGAATCATCAGCATGGAGATTGACATGAGTTCACTCGATCAAGGCGCACCGTTCGGCGCCGCGGCAACAGGAGGAGTCGGCGCGAAGCGCGGCGCCACGCTGGCATTGCTCGCCTTCGCGCAGCTTATCATCGCACTCGACCTCAACATCGTCTTCGTGGCGTTGCCGGAAATCGGCGCGGGGCTAGGCTTTTCGGGCCAGACCCTGCAATGGGTGGTCAGCGCCTACACCGTATTCACCGGCGGCTTCCTGCTGTTCGGCGGCCGCGCCGCCGACCTGATCGGCCAGCGCCGGATCTTTATCTTCGCGCTCTGGCTCTATGCGCTTTCGTCCCTGGTCGGCGGCTTCGCCTGGTCGCCGGAAATCATCATCGCGGCCCGTGCGGTGCAAGGCATCGGCGCCGCGTTCCTGTTCCCGGCCACGCTCTCACTGATCAATCGCCTGTTTGCCGAGGGGCCGGAACGCAACCGAGCGCTTGCGGTCTGGGGCGGCGCCGGAGCGAGTGGCCTGACGCTCGGCTCGCTGGCGGGAGGGCTCCTCACCAGCGCGTTCGGCTGGCCATCCGTCTTCTATGTCAACGTGCTTTTGGCTGGGATCGCCATCATCGCGGCTTTCGCCATCATTCCGCGTGACGGCAAGCGGCATGAACATCGCAGCTTCGATCTGCCGGGCGCGCTAACCGTCACTGCCGGTGCGACCCTGCTTGTCTTCACGCTGGTTCAGGGGCCCGAATATGGCTGGGGGTCGGCCGCCATCGTCTTCAGCGCTGCACTGGCGGCATTCTTCCTGATCGCCTTCGCAGCGATAGAGGCAAGGAGCGCCGACCCGCTGATGCCGCTGCGCCTGTTCCACAACCGCAGCCTCGTCGCCGGCATGACGATCACCTTCCTCTTCATGGGGACTTTCGGTGCCCTGCCCTACTTCCTCACCGTGCTTTTACAGAACGTGCATGGCTTCACCGCCTTGCAGGCCGGCCTGGCGTTCCTGGTGCCATCAGTCGCCATCGCGGCCGGCACGCAGGTCGGCGAACGTCTGGCAACGCGTTTTTCGACGCGCGCCACGCTGGTTGGCGGCATGGTCATCGGCGCGATCGGGACGGCCTTGATGGTATCAGGTGCAAACGCCGACAGCAGCTATCTATCCCTCGTACCCGGCCTGATCATCTCCGGAGTCGGACAAGGCATCGTCTGGACCGCGATGTGGATCGCCGCCGCTTCGGGTGTTTCCCATGACGAGCAGGGTGTCGCGTCGGGGATGGCCTCCACCATGCTCAATGTCGGCAATGCGATCGGCATGGCGGTGTTGATCGCGATTGCCAACCGCAATGTCGGCGGATTGACAGGTGATGCCTTGAAGATCGCTGTCGCCGACGGCATCCAGGTCGCCTTCTGGCTCGCTGCGGCAGGCATCGTTTTCAGCCTGCTCGCTGCAATGGTCCTTCCGGGGAAACCAAAATGACGTGCGGACGCCGTGCCGGCCAGATATCGGCGATGCCTCTCAGTTCACCCGGCTGATGCAGAAATCGATGACGTCGATCAGCGCCGATTTCTGCGGCGTCGCTTCGAGCGGCGCCAGCGCGTCGCGGGCGATCTCGCCGAAATGGCCGGCGCGCCCGATCGTGTCGGCGATCGCGCCGTGGCGGGTCATCAATCCGATCGCCTTCTCCAGCCCGGTGTCGTCGGTGACATTGTCCTCGATGGCGCGCTTCCAGAAGGAGCGTTCCGCCTTGGTGCCGCGCCGGTAGGCGAGGATCACCGGCAGCGTCACCTTGCCTTCGCGAAAGTCGTCGCCGACATTCTTGCCCAGATCCTTGCTGGTGCCGCCATAATCCAGCGCATCGTCGATCAGCTGGAAGGCAAGGCCGAGATTCATGCCGTAGGAGCGCAGCGCCGCGCGATCGTTGCGCGTCGCCTGGGCGATGACTGGACCGACCTCGGCGGCGGCCGAGAACAGGGCCGCGGTCTTGGCCTTGATCACCGCGAAATGCTCATCCTCCGTGGTTTCGAGGTTCTTGGCGGCGGCGAGCTGCATCACCTCGCCCTCAGCAATGATCGAGGCGGCGCTGGACAGGATGTCGAGCGCTTCCAGCGAACCGACATCGACCATCATGCGGAAAGCCTGGCCAAGCAGGAAATCGCCGACCAGCACGCTCGCCTGGTTGCCCCAGATCATACGGGCGGTCTTCTTGCCGCGCCGCATGCCGCTCTCGTCGACGACATCGTCGTGGAGGAGCGTGGCGGTGTGCATGAACTCGACTGATGTAGCGAGCTTGACGTGGCCCTCGCCGGAATAGCCGAACATCTGGGCCGAGGCGAGCGTCAGCATCGGCCTCAGCCGCTTGCCACCGGAAGAGATCAGGTGGTTGGCAATCTCCGGGATCATCTCGACGTCGGAACCGGCCTTCGACAGGATCAATTTGTTGACACGCCCCATATCGGTCGACGTCAGGTCGATGAGATCCTTTATGGAGGCGGCTTCGCGCTTCCCGTTTTCGATGTTGAGAACGACACCCACCACAAACACTCCCGTCCAGAAGTCACGCGCACGACGGCACCCCGATCCCGCGGCAGACTCTAGGGCGGTACCCAAGGGCACGGCAAGAGGCGAATTGGCGCGGTCGAGGCTGGCGTCCGGAGCCACCCACATTTACATAAACGCTGCAACCTGCGAGTTTCGCCCGATGATAGAGCTTATCCGCACCAACGATGCCGTGATCATTTCCTTTGTCGAATCGCTGATGCGCGATGCCGGCATCGGCTGTTTCGTCGCCGACCAGAACATGAGCGTGCTCGACGGTTCGATCGGCATCCTGCCCAGGCGCATCCTGGTCGACGCCGACCAGGCCGATGCGGCGCGGCGCATCCTGACGGATGCCGGCATCGCCAACGAGATCCGCCAGACATAATGTCCGCGGTGCGCGCCACCCTTCTCCAGGACACGCCGGCCCATACGGTCGATGCCTTCCATCGCGGGCGGTTCTGGCTGGTGCAGCCGAAACAAGCCGGCCATCGCGCCGGCATGGACGCCATGATGCTGGCCGCTGCCGTGCCGTCCTCCTTCGCCGGGCGCCTTGCCGATTTCGGCGCGGGCGCTGGCGCCGCAGGCCTGGCCGTGCTGTCGCGCTGTCCTGATGCCGAGGCCGTGCTCATCGAACGGTCTCCGGAAATGGCAGCCTTCGCCGCAACGACGCTTGCCCATCCCGGCAATGCGCATCTCAACGATCGCGCCTCGGTGCTCGCCGCGGACGTTGCGCTGTCGGGCCAAGCGCGAACAGCCACTGGGCTTGCCGACAACTCCTTCGATTTCGTCATCATGAACCCGCCCTTCAACGCCGCCGAGGATCGCGCCACGCCCGACCCGCTCAGGAAGGCGGCGCATGTCATGGAGGATCGGCTGTTCGACAGCTGGATCCGAAGTGCGGCTGCCGTGGTCAGGCCGCGCGGCGGTCTTGCCGTGATTGCCAGGCCCGATCAGCTCGGCGCCATCCTCGATGCGATATCAGGCCGCTTCGGCGACGCCGAGATGCTGGCCGTCCACCCTCGCCCCGAAGCAGCGGCGATCCGCATCGTCGTAAGGGCAATACTCGGCTCACGCGGAAAACTGTCGATCTGCCCGCCGCTGATGCTGCATGCGCAATCGGGCGACGGACCAACGGAGCGGACCGAGATGATCAATAACGGGCTGGCTTCGCTGTTCGGCGACTGAGCCTTTTCTACCAGCAAGCGGCGCGGGCATTGCCGTTGGCCGGCGAATCCCTACATGCCTTCAAGCCAATTGACCGGAGACCCCGTGAAACGCTTCCTAAACCGCCTGCTGCCGAAATCCTGGCGCTCCGACATCGTCGTTATTCCTGTTATCCGGCTGCACGGTACGATCATGCCCGGCGGCGGCCAGTTCCGGCCGAGCCTGTCGCTCGCGTCCACTGCCGGCCCTATCGAGAAGGCGTTTTCCTTCGATGCGCCCGTGGTCGCCATTTCGATCAATTCGCCAGGCGGCTCGCCAGTGCAGTCGCGGCTGATCTTCAGACGCATCCGCGATCTGGCGACCGAGAAGAACAAAAAGGTTCTGGTCTTCGTCGAGGACGTGGCGGCTTCGGGCGGCTACATGATAGCGATCGCCGGCGACGAGATCTTTGCCGATCCGTCCTCCATCGTCGGTTCGATCGGCGTGGTGTCGGCCTCGTTCGGCTTTCCGGAGCTGTTGAAGAAGATCGGCGTCGAGCGCCGCGTCCATACTGCCGGCCAGAACAAGGCGGTGCTCGATCCGTTCAAGCCCGAGAAGAAGGAAGATATCGAACGGCTGAAGGCGCTGCAGCTCGATGTCCACGAGACCTTCATCGATCTCGTCAAGGACCGGCGCGGCCCTAAGCTCAAGGACGACCCGGACCTGTTCACCGGCCTGTTCTGGACCGGTAAAAAGGGGCTGGAGCTCGGCCTTGTCGATGCGCTCGGCGATATGCGCAGCGTGCTGAAGACCCGTTTCGGGCCAAAGACCCAGCTCAAACTGATCACGGCGCCGCGCGGCCTGTTCGGCCGGTTCGGCTGGTTCGGCTCGAGCAGAGCGGGTTTTTCGGCGCCCGAGATCGCCGCGGCTGCCGCAAGCAGCGTGATCGATGCGGCGGAAGAGCGCGCATTATGGGCGCGCTTCGGGCTTTGAAAAGCCGGTAAAAGCGTTTAGCTTGAAAGCTTGACCGACCCGACCGGCCGCCGCAGTCGGCCTTGTGAGGGGGGAGTTTGACATGCTACAGATCATTTTCTTCATCACAGTCGGCCTGCTCGCCTATTTCGGCTATCGCTCCTTCGTCAGGGAAGCCGAGCGCGTGACGGCCAAGATACGGCGCACCGAAAAGCAGGCTACCAACGGCACAATGGGCACGTTGGTCAAGGACCCGAAGACCGGCGAATACCGGCTGGCCAAGGACTGACATCATCCCCCTCGCGACCGACCCCGTGGATTCCGGCATCACTGTCCGGGCGTGGCATGCGCACGCCAAGATAAATCTCGCGCTGCACGTCACCGGCAGGCGCGGCGACGGCTATCACATGATCGAGAGCCTGGCGGTGTTCACGCGCTTCGGCGACAGGATCGAGATCGAACTTGCCGACAGCGACGGGTTTTCCGCGTCGGGCCGATACGTCTCCGCGGTCCCGCTCGACGACAGCAACCTAGCCGTCAAAGCGCGCGACGCGCTGCGAAAGCAGGCCGGTCCGGCGCAAACGCCGCCGGTCGCCATCAGGCTCGAAAAGAACCTGCCGGTCGCATCCGGCGTCGGCGGCGGATCGAGCGACGCCGCAACGGTGTTGCGCGGGCTCGCTGAGATATGGAGGCTGGATCTCGACGACTCCGAACTGGCGCGGATCGGCCTCTCGCTGGGCGCCGACGTTCCCATGTGCCTTGCGGCAAAGCCGCTGATCGCGCTCGGCATTGGCGAAGAGTTGTCGACCGTGCCGGGCTTTCCGGCACTCGGGCTGGTCCTCGTCAATCCCGGCACCGCCGTCTCCACGGCCGAAGTGTTCAATGCCCTTTCTGATCGCCACAATGAGGGCCTGCCGCCGCTGCCGCGCGACCTCGACTTCCACAGCATCCGCAACTGGCTGGAGATTACGCGCAACGATCTCGAGCCCGCGGCGCGGGCAATCCAACCCGCCATCGGCAAGGCGCTTTCGGTGCTCAACAAGGCTGGAGCGGGGTTCACCCGGATGTCGGGTTCCGGCGCGACCTGCTTCGGGCTGTTTGAGACTGGCAATGTCGCCAAGCGCGCGGCCGTCGATATCCGCAGCCGCCATCCCGACTGGTTCGTCGCCGCGACGCGAACCATGACATCTGAGGCTGACACGCATGGCCAGGATTGACGAGAGCCGTTCCTTCATTCCCGTGCGCATCGCGGTGCTGACCGTTTCCGATACACGCAGCCTCGCCGACGACAAATCCGGCCAGACGCTGGCCGACCGCATCGTGGAGACCGGCCATTTACTCGCCGCCCGCGACATCGTCACCGACGACCGCGAGAAAATTCGAGACAAGGTTCTGGGCTGGTCGAGGGACCAAGCGATCGATGTCGTCATCACCACCGGCGGCACCGGCTTTACCGGTCGCGATGTGACGCCGGAGGCGCTGGAGCCGATCTTCGAAAAGCGCATGGACGGCTTTTCCGAAGTGTTCCACCGCATTTCCTACGACAAGATCGGCACTTCGACGATCCAGAGTCGGGCGACCGGCGGCGTCGTCAACGCGACCTTCGTTTTCGTGCTGCCGGGTTCGCCCGGCGCCTGCAAGGACGCCTGGGACGGTATTTTGAAGCCGCAGCTCGACTACCGGCACATGCCCTGCAACTTCGTCGAGATCATGCCGCGCCTGGACGAACATCTGCGGCGCGGCGGCACCAAGACAAGTTAGGCCAAGCTCCCAAGGCTGTTTCGGGGCCAAAAATCAGCGAATAACCGGCTCGCCGTGGAACCGCCGGCGCGAGGGCGGCGAAACGCCGAAGCCGACTTCCATCATCAGCCGCGGCTTGCGCGTCGGCACTGTGCCCATGTGGAAGCCGAAGGGATCCTCGACAAAGCCCAAACCTGCCTCGCCGGTCAGCGTAATCGGGCTCTGCGCGCCGTAGACGTTCAGAACCTCTTCCGCGGGATGGCCGACGAGGAGCGTCAATTGGTGCTTGAGGGCGCGGCGGTTGTGGCTGCCGCGGACATAGACATGCGGACCAGTCTCGGAATCGACCGGATTGAGATAGAAGAAGAATTTCAGCATCCGCCAATCGTCGAGATCGAAGTGGTATTTGCCAAGCGACGCCAGGTTCTTCTCGGCGTCTGAGACGGAGCTCGTCGGAAAGCTCCACCAGACGCGCGTGGTGATCAGCTTCGCCTGGCTGCCGAGATAATGGGCGGCGATGTCGAGAAGCAGCGGATCGCGCTGCACGGTAAGCGCAGCATTGCAGTCGAGAACCCGCTCGAAAAAGTGGCCGCTGAGCAAGGGACGGCCGAAGTGCTTCTCGGCGTCGGCGTGCTCGGCCGGCAGGAACTCCAGCCGTCGGTCGAAATTGCCGAAGCAAGGCGTGCGCTGCGCAAAGCTGGCGATCTCCTGGTGGACCGACGACGGCAGGGCAAGCCCGGAAAAGAGGCCGTCCGAGCGGAGCGCGCCGACCACGGCATCACGATCGACGCCGGTGAACATCGTCTCCTCAGCTTTTTGTGCCGGTCGAACCGGTTTTGCGCCACGCCAATGCAACCGCCGCCCCGGCATGGTGCGCGCCAGCATGAACATCGGCAGCCATGCCGGATTCTCGCGAAGATCCGACAGATAGGTTGGAATCCGCACGGCAATGCGGCGCAGCAGGCTGCCGTTTCGAGCGATCGACTCGAGGCTTGCAGCACCGGATTTGTCAGGGCTTGAAAGGGCCATCAGGATCCTCAGCTATGAGGGCAGCGTCGACGAAGCGTCGGCCGCTCACCGCTCAGGCGTTACCCATAACCGATCCGCCCGCATCATAGGAATGGTAACCCCCGGTCAGATTTTGTGCAATGCACAATGAAAGGAGCTGTCGCAAACTTTCCGGCAAGCTTGACAGAGCATTAAGGCTCGTTGATTTCGCGACAGCGAGTGTTTCGAGCGACGTGGAACCAAGAGGCCGCGCGCGGCGGAGAAGATCGCGACGAAGCGATCAAACCCCGTCGAGAATGATGATCGTCGGCCGGTCGGGCAAGGTCTTCAGCGAAACCGTCAGCGACCGGCCGGAGAGGAATTCCACCGCGAAATCGTCGCCCATCCTGCCTGTGAATTCGCTGATCGCGGTGGCATGGCGATGCATCGGCAGGATCATCGAGGAATAGAGCCGCGCGGTGATTTCGGTCATCCGGTCAAGCGACAGCGTCATGCCGCCGTCGATAGGCACCATAAGGATATCGAGCCGGCCGATGGCGCCGTAATGCGCATCCTCCAGCCGGTGGTGCAGATGGCCGAGATGGCCGATGCAGAGTCCCGCCACTTCGAAAATGAATATGGAATTGCCGTCCTTGCCGAGATCGCCGCCATTGCGGATATCCGTGGGCACGTTGCGGATGTAGACATCGTCCACGACAACGGCGTGGCGCGCCGGACCGCCGTCCGGATTCCAACCGCGCAGCACATATTCGATGGCGGGATCCGGATGGTCCGAATAATGGGTGCGGTGGGCCCTGTTCATGGTCACCACGCGCGGCAGCGGGTCAGCGCCGTAGACGCCGGAAAAGTCGGTGGCGATCCTGACGCCGGCGGGCGTCTCGATGATGTAGGTCGAATGGCCGGCATAGGTGATCGTAACGTCGCCGTCGACGAAAGCCTCGGCCAGCAGAGGCGTCTGCGCCTTTGGCGCTGTGAAGCTGGCATAGGTGGCCGACGGCAGCGCTTCGGCGATCGCAACGCATCTCGATGGCGGCGGCCCTTCCTGGGCCGACGCGGCGAACGGCCAGAAAGCCAGGGTCAGCAGAACGGCAGCAGATAGGCGGAGCATGACTGCCTCCCGTGGCAGGACTGGCGCTCATGCCACGATAACGCTAGCAATCCTGATGGCTATCGTCGGGACAGTCACGTTTTCGCGAGCGCCGGAGGGGTTGGTAGTCTGGACCTTTTGTCCCGACTTGCGCGACAAATCGCGCGGAATGAACGCGCCATGGCTCGGCCTCCCGACTGACATCGCCAGTGATCAGGGCGTCGGACGGAAGACGCCGTTCTCGTCGCGCTTGAGCGGTGCGGTTTGCCGGGAAAGCGGCACACCAGGCGCTTCGGTGACCGAAACGCCCTCCGTCCAGTCGGCGGGTGCAATAGCGATGTAGCGCGCATATCCGCCTGACCCGCCGAGCGGCTTGGCAAAGCCGATTGTGACCAACGCCCCGGCCTCTGGCACCTTATCGAGATTTGCAACGCCTTCTGCCTGCGTGAAATCGTTGTGAAGCAGCCAATGTTCGCCTTCGAGATTGGGCGTGGTGTCGGTGTCGAGCGGCTCATGACCATGAAACAGAATCTTCCGCTCCAGATGCAGAAACTTCAGCGCGTTCAAACTGACGCCTGGAAACGGCTTCTGGTTGAAGCGGGCGGCATCGGACCATCTCTTGTGCCAATCCGAACGCACGAAGACGACCGAACCCTCCGGTATGCGGCCGTGCTCCTTTTCCCATTCTTCGATGTCGGCGACCTGGAGGTGATAGCCTTCGTCAGTTTGCACCTTGCCGCTGATGTCGATCACGACGAGCGGCCGCACGGCATAAGTGGCCGGCAGGTCGCTGATCGTTGCACCGAGTGGGTTCCAGTGGGAGGGCGGATCGAGCTGCGTGCCATACTGGTCCGTCGTCAACTCGTAGGCGCTCGCGACGAACCCATGCTTGTCGTAGGTGAACTCTTCGCCGGCCTTGACGTAGCCCTCGATATCCTTGCCGGCGACAGTCGGTTTGAACTTGGCATTGGCGAAGCCCGGCCATACGGGCTGCACCGGCTCGAAGGCATGGGTCAGATCGATGTACTTGGCCGATTTGAGCGTGTTCTCATAAACCGACCAAAGGGACGATTCCTGCGCCACCGCGACCGCCGGCACTGACCAAGCGGCTCCGAGTACGGCGATACGAACGAATTGAGATACATTCATCTGCAATCTCCCCTAGACGCCGCCGAGTATCGCGAGTTTCCCGCAGGACGACAAGCATATGCATTCCTCGCAGAGTGTCGCGCCAATACGGCTTCCACCAAACCGCTTTCCGCCCACGGCTTGAGCGCCGCCTCATCCCAGCGGAGGACGCGCTCTTCCCTCGCCCGCTTACCGGAGAGGGACGCCCTTCACTTCACCGGCGCCACCCAGATCTCGGCGTCGAGCCTCTTGGTCGCGAGGCCGCGCGCGATGGCTTCGGCGCTGCGGGCGTTTTTCGACATGGCCGCGGCCTGACGCTTGCTGATCACCAGCCCTTCGGCCAGTGCCCGGTTTCCCGAAAAAACCCGCGACAGGAACGGCACGCGGCTGCCGCGCGCCCGCGAGAACCGCGCCGGCATGGTTTGCCTGGCGGTGTGGGCGACGACCTCGTCGATCCAGCCCTCCGCCAGCCGTGCGCCCGGCTCCAGCAGCAGCAGCCAGTCGCCCTTGGCCTGCCTGATGCCGGCAGCAATGCCACCGCTCGCCACATAGAGGCAACCGGCATGTTCGGCAACGCGGTGGGTCTGGTCGGTCGAGCCGGTGTCGCAGACGATGACATCGCGCACCACGCCCTCGACCGCGCCGCCGATCAGCGAGGCGAGCGTGCGGGCAAGTCTTTCCTCGTCATTCAGGGTCTGGATGAGAACGCTGAGCATCGTTAGCCGAATAGCGGAAAGCCGGGCGCAGCGCCAGTTTTTGCGTCGCATCATAAAATTGTTCTTGATTTGTTCTAGTAGACGAAATAGGAATAATTTCATGAACAGAGCGATTCGACAGCCAGCCGACAGTCCCTGGGAGAGGGCGAAAATGGAACAGATCGTGCGTGCCGACATTGCAGCCTTCGGAGCAGGAAGAGCCGAGATGGCCAATGCGATGATCGAACAGAGCGGGATGCGCGTGCGTCCGGAGCGCAATCGCGGCCGTTCCGCGGGCATCAATCCGTCCGGGCGGTTCGAGCCGGTCAGCCGGCATGTCTTCGACGACGGCTGGAATTCGCTGGAGGAGTTGCCGCCGTTCAAGACGGAGGTGCAGGTCGAGAAGCCGCGCACCATCATCACCCGCAACGAATCACCCGATATTTCCTTCGACCGCTCGATCAACCCCTATCGTGGCTGCGAACATGGCTGCGTCTACTGTTTCGCCAGGCCTACGCATGCCTTCATGGGCCTGTCGCCGGGGCTGGATTTCGAATCGAAGCTGTTCGCCAAGCCGGATGCGGCGCGTATGCTCGACAAGGAACTGTCGAAGGACGGCTACCAGCCGCGCACCATCGCGATCGGCACCAACACCGATCCCTACCAGCCCATCGAGAAGCAGTACCGGATCATGCGCGAGATCCTCGAAGTGCTGGAGGCGCGCGGCCACCCGGTCGGCATCGTCACCAAATCCGCGCTGGTGACGCGCGACATCGACATCCTGTCGCGCATGGCCGAGCGCGGACTGGCCAAGGTGGCGCTGTCGGTGACGACGCTCGACCGCATGCTGGCGCGCACCATGGAACCCCGCGCCTCGACGCCGAGCAAGCGGCTGGAGGCGATCAGGCAGCTTTCGGATGCCGGCATTCCGGCCTCTGTCATGGTCGCACCGATCGTCCCTGGCCTCACAGACCAGGAGATGGAGCGCATCCTCGATTCGGCCTACGCGGCGGGCGCGCGTGAGGCGGGCTACGTCCTGCTGCGGCTACCGCTGGAGGTCGCGCCGATCTTCAAGGATTGGCTGCTGCGCCATTATCCCGACCGCTACCGTCACGTGATGTCGCTGATCCGCTCGATGCGCGACGGCAAGGATTACGATTCGGAATGGGGCAAGCGCATGAAAGGCTCTGGCCCGTATGCCTGGCAGATCGGCCGGCGCTTCGAGATCGCCGCCAAACGGCTTGGCCTCAATGCCGAGCGGCGGTCGCTCAGGACCGACCAGTTCGTCGCTGCGGCCAAGGCAACCGAGCAACTGATGCTGCTTTGAAGACATCATGTGCCGCAGCTGCCGGCGGCACATGGAAAAATCCCGTCCGGCCTGTCCTGTCCCCGGGCTTGCAGACGGTGCCCTCCGGGTCCGGTGCCTCACCGACCCGGAGGGGCTTGCGGAGAATCGGAGCCGATGCGAACCTCGCCGCAACATGGCTCGCGCGCGTTCTGATTCTCCGCTTCTCTTCGAAATCGTCGAGAGACCCGATTTCTCCTTCGAGACGAAGGCAATGGCCGAAGGCCTGTGGCCGGTGGCGGGAATGGACGAGGCCGGCCGCGGCCCGCTCGCCGGGCCAGTCGTCGCGGCAGCGGTGGTACTCGATCCCGCCAACATTCCCGATGGTCTCGACGATTCCAAGCGCCTCAGCCATCTGCAGCGCGAGGCGCTGTTCCTGAAAATCCTCGGCTCCGCTCTTGGCGTGTCGATGGCCTCGGTCAGCGCGGAAGGCATCGATGGCAGCAATATTCTCAAGGCCAGCCTCGAGGCGATGCGCCGCGCTCTGGTCGGGCTCTCGGTGCAGCCAAAGCTGGCCCTGGCCGACGGCCGAGACGTGCCGCCCGGACTGCCATGCGAAGGAAGAGCGCTGATCAAGGGCGATCAACGCTCGCAGTCGATCGCCGCCGCCTCGATCGTCGCCAAGGTGATGCGCGACCGCATGATGTGCGGCTGCGGCAGCCATCACGCGCATTACGGGTTCGAACTGCACATGGGCTACGCCACGGTCCGCCATCGCACCGCAATCGAGATGCATGGACCGGTGGCGCGGCTGCACCGCGCGTCCTTCGCACCGTTCCGGCTTGGCGGAACCGAAGTGCTCGATGAAGAGAGCCTTTCCGGCCTGGACTAGCGAAAGCGGTGGCTAATCTCCTCCCTTGAGGGGAAGATGGCCGGCAGGCCAGCGGGTGTCGCCGCGCGTGAAGCGCCGACCTTCTCTTTCATCCGACGTGTTATCCGATATGACGTCGCGACGCTGAGGCGACCCCCTCTGTCGCCTTCGGCGACATCTCCCCCTCAAGGGGGGAGATTGTGCGCTCGACCGTTTTCGCCAATCTCCACTGTCGCCCAACAAAAAAGCCGCCAGGTTTCCCGGGCGGCTTTCGATGACTTCTGGATGAGGTCGCTTAATTCAGCTTGGACTTCACGTCCTGAAGCGAGGCCTTGAACAGGTCGGCGCCGGCCTTTGCGTCAATCTTGACGGCGAGCAGCGTGCGGGCGGCTTCGACGGCGATATCGACGGCGCTGGCGCGCACCTCGCTGATCGCCTCGCGCTCGGCCTGACCGATCTTCTGTTCGGCAAGCGCGGTGCGCCGGGCGACATAGTCCTCGGTCTTCTTGTGCGCCTCGGCAGCCAGCATGTCGGCCTCGCGCTTGGCGGCGGCGACGATGTCGGCGGCCTCCTGCTCGGCTTCCTTGCGCTTGCGCTGGTATTGACCGAGCAATTGCTGGGCCTCCTCGCGCAGCCGGCGCGCTTCTTCAAGCTCGTTGCTGATCTTGTCGGCGCGGGCGTCGAGCGCCTTGGCGATCAGCCTCGGCACCTTGATGTAGACGGCAATGGCCAGGAAAATGACGAGGGCAACGGTGGCCCAAAGCGTCGCGAGTGATGTGGCGTCCATGATGCGCTCCTCACCGGGCCACTGATTTGACGGCTGCCGCGATCTCGGCCTTGCTGGCCTTGCCGCCGACAAGCGCCTCGACGATGGCCGAAGCAGTGTCCTCGGCGATCGTGCCGACTTCCTTCATGGCATTGGCCTTGATGGACGAAATGCGAGCCTCGGCTTCCCCAAGCTTCTGGTCAAGCGCTGCCTCGACCTTCTTGCGGGCGGCTTCGACTTCCGCCTTGGCGGAATCGTTGGCCTGCTGACCGATCGCATTGGCCTTGGCCTTGGCCTCCGCCAGTTCCTGCTCATAAGCGGCAACGGCGGCATCGGCCTCGCCCTTCAGTCTGGCGGCATGATCGAGATCTTGGGTGATGCGGTCGTTGCGGACATCGATGATGCCGCCGACACGCGGCATCACCACCTTCTTCAGGAAGAGGTAGAACAGCCCGAAGGTGATCGCCAGCCACAGAAGCTGCGACGGGAATGTCGCCGGATCGAATGGCGGGAACACGCCGTGCGCCTCGGCAGGCACGCCGGTCCCGGAATGCGTATCGCCTTCCGTGCCGGTATGGCCGCCTTCGACGGCGGGCGCGGACTCTTGCGCAAAGGCAGATGTCACGAACATGGACTATCCCCTGATATCAGGCCTGCCGCCGATTGCGGCCGGCCCGTCCAATTCCCAATCTTAGCCGAACAGGGGCTCAGCCGAACAGGGCCAGAAGCGCGATGAGAAGGGAGAAGATGCCCAGCGCTTCAGTCACGGCGAAGCCGAAGATCAGGCGGCCGAACTGGCCATCCGCAGCCGACGGGTTGCGCAGCGCGCCCGCCAGATAGCTGCCGAAGATGTTGCCGAGGCCAATACCGGCGCCACCCATGCCGAGGCATGCGATGCCGGCGCCGATGAACTTTGCTGCTTCTGCTTCCATTTGTTCAACTCCTTTGGATCTAAAATTCCGTTGCAATTCCATCCGGCAGCAATGCCGGAAACTCTTGGCCAGCCTGGGTCAGTGCCCGGGATGCAGGGCGTCGTTCAAATACATGCAGGTCAGCACGGCAAAGACGTAGGCCTGCAGGAAGGCGACCAGCAATTCCAGCGCCGTCAGCGCCACGGCCATCGCCAGCGGCAGGACCGATCCGGCAACGCCGAGCGTGCCAAGCGCGCTCAAGCTCACCACGAAGCCCGAGAACACCTTCAGCGTGATGTGGCCGGCCAGCATATTGGCAAACAGACGAACCGAGAGGCTGACCGGGCGCGAGACGAAGGAAATCACCTCGATCAGCACCACCAGCGGCAGCAGGTAAATCGGCACGCCATGAGGGACGAACAGTTTCAGGAAACCGAGGCCGTGCTTCATGAAGCCGTAGACGACGACGGTTCCGATCACCAGCGCGGCAAGGCCGAAAGTGACGATGATGTGGCTGGTGACGGTGAAGAAATACGGAAAAAGACCGAGCAGATTTGCAACGAGCACGAACATGAACAGCGAAAACACCAAGGGGAAGAACTTCATGCCTTGCGTTCCGGCCGCGTCCCTCAGCATGTTGCCGACGAATTCATAGGCCATTTCGGAGACCGACTGAAGACGGGTGGGAACGAGGCTGCGGCTCGAGGTGGTGAGATAGAGGAACGCCGATGCGACGGCGACGGTCGCGACCATGAAGAGCGCTGAATTGGTGAAGGACAGGTCGTAGCCGCCGATCTCGATCGGAATCAGCTTGTTGATATGGAACTGGTGGATCGGATCGACCTTGTCAGCAGCCACTTTAAATCCCCATCAAAGCCGCACGCGGCTTTAGTGTCCTGTTCACTGCGCCGGCAAGCGGCGCCTCAAGTTCATTCTTTCGGATCGCGGGTTTTGTCGCCCTGTCCGAATTCCGCCATAAGTCCCGCGGAGCGCAGGACATTGAGAACGCCGGCGCCAAAACCCAGCAGCAAAAAAACGATCAGGCCCCATGGCGAGGTCCCCGCCAGACGGTCGATGATCCAGCCGAGACCAGCGCCAACCACTATCCCGGCGATGAACTCGCTGGATAGCTTGAGCGCCTGGCCATATCCGGCCGCACTGCCCGCTTTCGCGTCGTCTTTCCCCTCGAGCCGGCCCGGCCGCCTTGTCGCAAGCGATGCTTCAAGGTCACGCCGGCGGCGCTCAAGATCGTCGTCGCGGATGTCGGCTTGACGCTGTTTGCCGCGGCCGGTTTCTCCGGTTCCGTCTGGCCCGTTCTTGTCGGCCATCGCAACCCCCTTGCCCGGTCAGATCGTCACCGTCCGTCCGCTCTTAAGTCGCCGGCAACATAGTTAGAGGGTCCGCGCCCGTCAAGCCACGGGCGGGACTTCAGCCTTAAGTATTTTCCCTATTTAAATCAACCGCTTGCCAGGGTGCGACATCGTGCCCGCTGCCGTCGTTGGCGTGCCGCGACCGAATCCCTCCGGCGACGGGTCTTCGATCGGCCGCGCCCGGGGCCTTGCCGGAGCGCTCAGCTCCAGCCGCCGCCATAGGTGCGGTAAAAGATATGCAGGCCGATCTTGGTCATTTTTTTCATCGTTCGCGCCCAACCCGGGTTGACGTAGTTGGCGTAGTAATGGGTCGACGATCCGACTTCCGGGATGAAGATCTTGCCGGCAGTGACCGCCATGGCGATATCCTGGGCGGTCTTGTAGTGGGAGGGGCTCTGGATGCGCTTCTTCCTGCCGTCGCAAGCGAAGGAAAACTGGCAACGGTTGAACCATTTGTCGTTCTGATAGACGACGCCGCAGATCGAGTTCGGATAGGCCGGATTGCGAACGCGATTGAGGATGACCTGGGCGACCGCGGCTTGGCCGCGCACGGATTCACCGCGCGCCTCGAAATAGATGCCGTTGGCGAGGCAAGTCTGTTCCGGCTTGGAGAAGACGCTCGCCGGCAGCGGAGTTTGCATCCACGAATGATCGCCCTTGGCCACCGGCGGAATGAAACGGCCATCGTTCGGCTTCTCGTCCTTAAGCAAGGCCTCGAAGGGCGAAGCCTGCGCATAGTCGGGCGCGGCCGCTGCGTACGCGGTCGCCAGGACGTCGGGGCGGTCGTTGTTGACCAGTGCGGCCAGCATGGCCGGCACCCCAGGATCCGGCTTCTTGTCGACGCGCCTATGAAACGCGGCGGCAATCTGGATTTCCTTGCCTTTGATCTCGGGCTTGGCGAAAGCCATCTTCAGGCCGCTGTCCATGCTCGGGCGAAGCAGCGAGGAGGTGCGCTCGAAAATCGAGCCGGCGTTGAAGTTCTTCGGCGGCGCGACCGGCGAGACGATGATGATGCGGCCCTTCTTGTCGGCGCGCATGATGCGGTCCTCGTCGGGCGTCGTGCTGGCCACGCTGCCCTTGCCGCGAAACGACACGACGCCGACGCCGGGCAACCGCACGCCGGAACCGGAGATCGAGCCGGTGGTGTCGGAATCGAGGAAAGGCATTTCGGCGGCATGGACCGAGCCGGCGACGGATTTCTCGACATAGGCGTTCCAGCGGGCATTTGGCGCCTTGAGGCCGGAAATCAGGCTCGTCATGTCCTGGTAGGCAATGACATTGGGGAAGCCGACCCAGATGCCAAGTCCAATGACCAGAGGAGACAGAAAGGAACGTTTTTTCTCACCGGCGACAGCGACAAGCCGCTTCAGAACACGTCGATGCACGGAACTCTCCAGAAACGCAACTGACCCCACTGGAGAGGCACAATGATGCATTAACCTTGATGGGGCGTTAACAGGTTGGATCGTGTTTTCCCTGTCGATCCCCCTGTCGATCTGAAGTCAGGCGCTTTTGCGGCCATGTTCGGGCCGAAGAAGGATCGGCCAGGCGATCAGCGCGCAATAAGCCGCAGCCAGCCAGACGCCGGACACGACCAGATGACGACAAGCCCGAAATGCGAGGCATGAAAGCTGAAGGACGTGGCTTGAGGACGAGACAGCGCTCAGCGACGTTTTTTCGCCTTGCCGGCGAACGGATTTTCCGAGGTGCGCAAGGCGATGCGGATCGGCACACCTGGCATGTCGAAGGCTTCGCGCAGGCTGTTCGAGAGATAGCGGACATAAGATTGCGGCATCGCGTCCGGGACACGACGAAGCCTGGCGGGCGAGTCTTGGCCTGCGTGACATATTTGATCTTCAGCCGGCGGCCCGCCACTGCGGGCGGCGGATGATGCGCCAGGATGGTCAGGGGATAATTCCTCGAGGCCCGCGGCGTAGCTGAATCTGGCGGGTACCGCAGCATTTCTTGAACTTCATACCTGAGCCGCAAGGACATGGATCATTGCCGCCGCGTTGCAGCCGGGCGACCAGGGGCAGCATCGCTGCGGAAGGCAGGAGCGCCGCCGCAAGGGCAGCCAACTTGGCCGAGATTCCCGGTACGACGAGGCGACGACCGGATTTGAACCCTCGCCACGCACGCTCGGCCACATACTCCGGATCCACCTTGGGCAAGATGTTGAAGAGCACCGTCTGATAGGCGCCTGACCTTGCGAGAAACTCCGTCGACACCGGGCCCGGTGCCACGCATGTGACCGTCACGCCGGTTCGGCGCAACTCCTGATGAAGCGCCTCTGAGAAGAAGCGCACGAAACCTTTGCTAGCGAAGTACAGAGCCATATAAGGCCCGGGAACGAACCCGGCGACGGAACTGAGATTGAGCACCCCACCCCGTCGGCGCGCCACCATTCCCGGCAGAAAATGGAGGGTCAGTTCTGTGAGGGAATGTATGTTGAGATCGATGATGCCGAGTTGACCATCAACAGGCAGCGCCGTCGCCGCGCCCCGCAGGCCATAGCCGGCGCTGTTGACCAGGACATCACAGACCAGGCCGTGTGCGGACAGAAAGCCCTCCAGGCGCGTTGGCGCATCGCCTGCCACGAGATCCAACTCGAGCGTGAATGCCTCGCCACCTCCCTTCCGAACTTCGGACGCCGCGGCGGCCAAACCCTCGGGCGAGCGGGCAACCAGCACAACCGCACCGCGCTCCCGTGCAGCGACGCTCGCAATTGCCCGGCCAATTCCACCCGAGCCGCCAATCACGACGACGGCTGGCCGGAATTCACAGTGCGAAATCATGTCGCGTTCCTCTGTCTTGCAGGAGCGGCAACACTTTGAGCAAGCAACAGCACTTCATCGGCGACTGCGCCGTTCAGAATCTTTTCGAATCTCTCCAGTGCTCGTGCGACGTTCGCTCCATCCATGACCCGGTGATCGTAGTGGATGCGGACATTCACCGATCCGTCTTTTTCGATCGGACCGTAGTTTAGAAGCGTGGTCAATGGTGTCAGCGGGTTGAGTGATTCCGCACCGAGACCAGAATAGACGGACAGTTGGAAGGTACCGAAGTAATTTGCCCGTTGCCGGCCGATGTTCAACCCTAGCCACATAAGCAGCCACCTGACTGGCGCGGGCGCACCTGCCATCCGCAAGGCACGCCGGAACTCCGGGACCTCCAGGATCGGCCGTGATCGAGCCGCGTGGATGGATTCCTCAAGTTGCGTGATAGAGTAGCGCTCCGGGCACTTGATGCAGCTCAGCAGAACGGCCGGCTCGCCATTATATTCGCGCTCGTGGGCAATCGAGGCTACGCTTGCCGGATACTCGTAAAGCTGCGGCCAGGGCAACTTGACATAGGCGCGCCGCAGCTCCGGCACCTCTTGGGCGAGAAGCGCGTATCCCTTCAGGAAGATCGCGGTCCATGAGGGCCTGGTCTGCTGCGCCATTCTAGCCCTTACGAGTGGGCCGAGGTTCATCTGACGCTGCACCGCGACCCGTGGCACGCCGATCGAAAACCTCATCAGATCGCCAACGAGGCGCCGGGGCGCCGAAAGCTTGAGGGCTCGGCCTCGCATCAAAAGACCTCTAGTAAAGATAAGGGACTATTCGCTTGGTCTTTTCCATATACGCACGGTATTGCGAGCCGAAATTCTCCAGCATCATACGCTCTTCCTTATCCACCCTCAGCAGGAAAAGGACTGCGAAACCAATCAAACCCGATATGCCCGCAACCCAGTTCGGCAGCAGAAAGACCTGGCCGAGCCCCATAAGCAGGAACGAGGTGTACATCGGGTGACGGACCAAGGCGTATGGCCCGGCGCTGACCAGTTCATGCCGTTCGCGAATCTCGAGCGTAATCGACCAGTTACGGCCAAGTTCCTTGTGGGATATGTGAAAAATCCACAGCGCAGAGCAGAAGATGATGGTTCCGAGCGCCACGGACCACGCGCTGGCCGAATGGTCAGCCGCTGCGGGGATGCCGGTGGCGACATAGAAGCCAGGCAGGATCGCGAGGCCAAGGAGAGCCGATGCAAGCCCGACAGTGTCGGAACTTGAGCGGCCGCCAGCTACGATTCGAACGCGCCTTGCCCGGCGCTCGAAGGGATACCGGATCACGTACCAAGCAACGATGCCGATCACCCATATGATCTCGCCAAGCGAGGCTACAGCAATGGTCACTTCAGGTCACCGGAGCCTTTTCTCGATCTGGGACCACGACAAGCTGTCGCAACGATGTCACCCGTCCGAATTGTCGACCGATTGACATTCAGAGCGCGTTCCTTTCGGACTTAACCGGGCAATGAGACGCGAAAGCGGTTTTGCCAATCGCATTTCAACCCCCGTTCATCTCCCGAAGCCTGGTTATGAATTGTTGCGGCCGGAGCCAGGTACCGGGGGTCTTATACCCCATGGATCTGGCGATGTCCGCTACGAATGCGTTGCAGTTGTAGAGCGAGGCGTGCCAAAGCGGAGAACTGGCCTGCAACTTTCGTATGCTCGCGACGACTTTCCTATATTCGGCTTCGGTAAGTAAAACTCGCCAGCTTGCCGACCGGTAGGCATCTTCCAGGTCGCCGTCCGTCCACCCGGTCGAGGCTGGCACGGGCGCCAAATGGCCGAGAACATAGACATTGGGATCATCGGACTTCGGAGCGAGCCCCGCGACTTCGGGGTTGACCATCCGTCCCGCCTGGTTCAATCGTCCAAAAATCACGTAGGAATGGCCGTAGGTAAGGGCGTATCGGGAGCGGAACTCGATGAAATGCCGCTGGGCCGCGCGCGCCGGCATCGCCGCGGTTTTCAGTGCCCGATCATTGGACACAAAAGTCGGCTGGGGCTTGTTGTCCTGCGACTGACATGACGCCGCGACAAGCGCGAGCAGGGCCACAATTGTTGAACGGCCACTTACAAGCGTCATCTCATCCACAACTCCGAGGACCGCAGACCTAGTGCCAGCCTATGCCCGCCAACCGCAGGTAGGCTGCGAATCCGGCCTTGGCCCCTGCATATCGATGGGGAAGGGCCCAGCGGCCCTTCCCCAAATCACCGAAAGCCGGTGCTTATTTAATCACTGGCTCTTCTACGGCAGCGGGTTCCGGCGGAGGAGCCTTCCCCTTTCCTTTACCGATCACGTTCGCGCAGCCGCTCAGGCTGGTAACGGCGAGGGTGGCAACCATTACAATCAACATTCTGTTCATCAAGCAATCCTTTCCCCAGGGGCGGAACAGCCTATAGAATCGCCACAAATAAAAATTATATGCAGCCCCGCCAAGTTAGCTGCGATCTACACCAACGCCTAGTGCAGAAATGACACAGTCGGCGCCCGGTTGCAGGCGGCACCTTTGCGGTGACGTGCCGGCAAGGCTCACCATCCAACGGAGATCAGGCCTGCCACCATCAAACGACCACCACCGTCGTGCCCAAAGGAGTACGGTCGTAGAGGTCGATGATGTCGTCATTCGTCAAACGGATGCACCCGTTCGATACCGCTGTGCCTATCGTCCATGGCTCGTTTGTACCATGTATCCGGAAGTGGGTGTCGCGCCCGTTGCGATAGAGATAAAGGGCACGCGCACCAAGCGGGTTGTTTGGTCCGCCAGGGACCCCCCCTGCATACTTCACCAGGCGCGGCTTGCGCCTCATCATGTTGGCGGTGGGTGTCCACGACGGCCAGTCCGCCTTGCGGGCGACGGTCGCTGTACCCTTGAACGAAAGTCCCTGCTCGCCGACGCCGACGCCGTAGCGCGTCGCCCACCCGTCGCCCTCGACGGCATAGAGAAAACGTTGCGACGTATCGACGACGATCGTTCCAGCCGGCTCGTTTCCGTCGTACCGCACATGCTGCCGTCGGTAACGAGGACTGAGGCCACTTCTTGGTCCGAACGCGGATGAAATCGGCTCCGTCACCTGTCGTAATGTCGACGTACATCCGGAGACCATCAGAGCCAGACTACCCAGCACGAGCCCGCGGCGCGCAATGTGGTGTTTTTCCATTTTTACCTGCTAGGAAACTGGTCAATCTACCCCGCCCATGTCTCTACCATTCCAGGGCCTGCGGGCCAAGTCTCGCTGTGTGGTGGCAAAATGAATTCACAGGATTGACAAGCGAATTGGAGCGAAACTTCTTGCGATAACCGTCTGCCTCTGTTCGGTTATGTCACAATGGGCATAGGACAGAGACGATGAAGGCTGACTTCCATGGGAAAGTCGCGATTGTGACCGGTGCAGGCTCCGGAATAGGAGCGGCTGTTTCACGGCAACTCGCGCAAGAAGGAGCCGAGGTTGTTGTCGCCGACCTTGATGCCGAGGCCGCGCGCTGCATGGCCGCCGAAATAAACGCGCAAGGAGGCAGGGCCTACGACTTTGCGGTCGATGTCACGGATGCGGCAGCCGTCGAAAAGCTGATCGAATTCACTGTCCAGAAATGCGGCGGACTGGATATGGCGGTAAACAATGCAGGTATCGACGGCATCCGAAAAGCAACGGCAGACTATCCGCTCGACAACTGGCACAAGCTGATAAACGTCAATCTGAATGGCGTTTTCTACAGCATGAAGTACGAAATCGCAGCCATGTTGGATCGAGGCGGAGGCGCCATCGTGAACATGTCCTCCGTTCTCGGTTCCGTCGGCTTGCCAACGGCGTCCGCCTACACGGCAGCGAAACACGGGGTCGTTGGATTGACCAAGGTTGCGGCGATTGAATATGCGAGGATGGGCATCCGGATCAATGTCGTCGGCCCCGGCTGGATCGAAACGCCTCTTTTATCGGAGCAAACGGAGGTATTAGCCAGCCGGCGCATGGCAGGTCTTCAGCCGATGGGCAGGCGCGGGAAACCGGAAGAGGTAGCGGCCCTTGTGTGCTTCCTCTTGTCTGATCAGGCCAGCTTTATCACTGGGAGCTACCATCTGGTGGACGGAGCTTACACCGCCCATTAGGTGCAGTGGCTGTCCCCACTCGTGCTGGCTACTGTCAGGGTGATGACGCCGCAGATCGCCGGGCTGCCCGCACTGCCCGAGATGGCGCTCTTCCCGCATCGCAAGGGAGGCCGAGCCAGACCCGGTGGCGGCGCGACTTGCCGACATCCTGCTGCAGGTGGCGGTGGAATCGCCTGCCCGAAATGTGCAGGCGCTGCCCGCGGGCCGCCTGCGAAGCGTAGCCTGATGCTGGCGCCCAGAAGACGCGGCGCTCAGCGGCGTTTTTTCGCCTTGGTGGCGAACGGATTTTCCGAGGTGCGCAAGGCGATGCGGATCGGCACGCCTGGCATGTCGAAGGCTTCGCGCAGACTGTTCGAGAGATAGCGGACATAGGATTGCGGCATCGCGTCCGGCCGTGAGCAGGACACGACGAAGCCCGGCGGGCGCGTCTTGGCCTGGGTGACATATTTGATCTTCAGCCGGCGGCCTGCCACGGCGGGTGGCGGATGATGCGCCAGGATGCCTTCCAGCCAGCGGTTGAGCTTGCCGGTCGAGACGCGGCTGTTCCACACTCTATGCGTTCTGATGACGGCATCCATCAGCTTGTCGAGGCCGCGCCCGGTCTCGGCCGAGACCGGCACCGCCTGCATGCCGCGCGCCTGCGGCAACAGCCGCTCGGTCTTCTCGCGCAGTTCCGCCAAGAGTTCCTGGGGATGGTCGATCATATCCCATTTGTTGAAGGCGATCACCGGTGCGCGGCCCTCGCGGATGATCAGGTCGGCGATCTGCAGATCCTGCTTCTCGAAGGGAATGGTGGCGTCGAGGACGATGATGACGATCTCGGCAAAGCGGATGGCGCGCAAGCCGTCCTGCACCGACATCACTTCCAGCTTTTCGTGAATCCTGGCCTTGCGGCGCATGCCGGCGGTGTCGAACAGTTTCAGACGGCGGCCATGCCAGTCCCAGTCAACGGAAATGGAATCGCGGGTGATGCCAGCTTCCGGCCCGGTCAAGAGCCGCTCCTCGCCGATCAGCGCGTTGATCAGCGTCGATTTGCCGGCATTCGGGCGGCCGACGACGGCGATGCGCATCGGTTTGGTATCGTCATAGCTCGGCTCGGCATCCGGATCGGTGATGTCCTCGCCGATCAGCACCTCGCTAGCGGCGGTCTCCTCGTCCGCAACCTCTTCTTCGCCGAAAGCGCGCGCCTCGCCCAGCGCGGCGATCACCGCATCGCGCAAATCGGGCAGGCCCTGGCCGTGTTCGGCCGAGACCGGGATCGGCTCGCCAAGGCCGAGTTCCCACGCCTCCAGCATGCCGCCCTGGGCGCCGCGCGCCTCCGCCTTGTTGGCGACGACGACAACCGGCTTGCCGGACTTGCGAACGATTTCGGCGAAGGTCTTGTCGTCAGGCATCAGCCCGGACTTGGCATCGATCGTGAAAAAGATCAGGTCGGCTTCGCGGATGGCGATCTCGGTCTGGGCGCGCATGCGGCCCGGCAGCGTCGAAGCAGCAGCATCCTCGAAGCCGGCAGTGTCGATGACGTCGAAATGCAGATCGTAGAGCTTGGCGGCATGGACGCGACGGTCACGGGTGACGCCTGGCGTGTCGTCGACAAGCGCCAGCTTCCTTCCCACCAGACGATTGAAAAGGGTCGATTTGCCGACGTTAGGCCGGCCGATGATGGCGACTTTGAACGTCATCCGTCACGACACGCCGCCCGACCCACGGATCAGCTCGGACATCAACGTCGCCCGCTCGCGCGCGTTGCGCGGGGCGCTGTCATCCGAGGCGATCTGGTCGAACAGTTTCAGTGCGTCCGTCGCCTTGCCTTCCTTCCAGGCGGCAAGGCCGAGCGCTTCGCGCGCCGTGTGGCGCAGCGGGTTGGTATCGGCGGTGAGCGCTTCGACGCGGCTCGAGACATCGGCGAACGAACCGTGGTCGACGAGCAGCAATGCTGCCCTGAGGCGCGCCATGTCGCGAAGGCCGGCGGGGATGTCCGTGTCGGCGGCGACCTCGTCGAAGTCCTTGACGGCGGCGGCGGCATCGCCCTTATCCGCCTTGACGGTTGCCGCGCGCATGCGGGCGAGCAACGGATAGGCGCCGTAGCCATCCTTCTCCAGCTCAGCGAGGGCTGCCAGCGCTTCGTCGCTCTTGCCCTCATTGGCAAGCTTCAGCGCCTGCGAGAAGGCGTCGCCCGAGCGATTGGCGCGGGTCTCGTCCCAATAGCGATAGCCGACAAAGGCGGCGGTGCCAACCACCACCAGTATCGCGAGCGCAAGCAAGGCAGGGCCAAAACGGTCCCATAGTGCATGCGCCTGATCGCGACGCATCTCTTCGTTGACTTCGCGGATAAAACTGTCGTCCGACATGGATCAAAACCATTCCTGCCCCTGAAGGGGGTACATGAGCCCCGCGTTTTAGCGAAATTTTGTCGGCATGGAAGGGGTTCGACCGGAAAATCGGCTAGTCGCCGGACAGGCGATGTAAAGGACGACTGAAAAGGGCGACCGCACCCGCGCCACATTTCGCCGATAGCTGGTGCTCGAACCCTCCTCACAATCCAGATCAGAGATCGATGCCTCGTTTGTCCCGCGTTGTTGCGTTCTCGATCGTGTCGCTTGCTGCGGCGGACGCTGCTGTCGCCGATCCGCCAGCGCCGGTAAAGCCGAAGCAGGCCGTCATCATCTCGTTCGACAGCGCCCGCGATATTTCGCAATGGAAGCGTAGCCGCGCGCTGGCCGCACGCACCGGCGCCCATTTCACCTATTTCGTGTCCTGCGTCTTCCTGCTCTCGCCGGAGACGCGCAAGGAATACACGGCGCCCGGCAAGACATCAGGCAAATCCAATATCGGCTTCGCCGCCTCGAAACAGGAAGTCGCTGACCGGCTCGAGCAGATAAACCTTGCCGCCTTGGAAGGCCACGATATCGGCAGCCACGCTTGCGGCCATTTCGACGGCAAGGACTGGAGCAAGGCCGACTGGCTGAGCGAGTTCGGTTCGTTCAAGCGCATTCTCGAAAACGCCTATTCGATCAACGGCATTGCGCCAGAACCCGCAGGCTGGCGCAAGATCGCGCGTAAGGCGGTCGGCTTTCGCGCGCCTTATCTGTCGGCGAACAAGGCGCTCTACGAGGCGCTGCCAACGGCGGGCTATCTGTTCGACGCGAGCGGTGTGGCGCGTGGCCCCGCCCGACCGCGTACCGTGAGCGGCATCACGCGCTTTTCGCTGCCGCAAATTCCGGAAGGTCCCGACACAAGGCGGGTGATCGCGATGGATTACAATCTCTATGTCAGGCATTCCGGCGGCTTCGAGCGGCCGAGCAAGGCCGACGAATTCGCCAAACGGACCTATGACGCCTTTCACGCCGCCTTCGACGCCCAATACCAGGGAAAACGCATTCCGCTGGAACTCGGCTTCCACTTCACGCTGATGAATGACGGCGCCTACTGGAATGCGCTGGAGCGCTTCGCCGGCGAGGTCTGCACAAAGCCCGATGTCGAGTGCATCAGCTATCGCGACTTTATTTCACGGCGACGTGACAGCGAAAAGCGGGTGTCGGTGGGCGGCTGAACCGGAAGCGCTCGCCGCCCGCTACTCCTCAACTTACCGGCTGATCTTCAGGGCGCAAGCCGGCTCGCTCTCGCTCCAAATAGTCCTGGTCGATTTCCGGTAGCGGCGCCCCTTCAAGCGTCGCCTCGAACGCGCGCAGGCGCTTGTAGATGGATATCAGCTCGACGATGGTCGGCCAGGAATTCACGAGATATTGGAACGAACTGGCGACTTGGGAAAACGCGGTGACAATTTGCTGAAAAATCCCAAAGGTTATCTTACCAATAGCTAAGGTCGGAACAAGAATTAGGGTAGCAAAAACGTTGTCAACTTGGAGATATAGATAGCGAACCATGTCGAAGTAGACATAATGAGCGTATAACGTGAAGTAGTTCTTCCGAACATTTCTGAAAAGCTCAGCCAGCGTTGGTGGCTGAGCTCGTGCCGTATCGTCCTCACCAAGGACAAGCTCCTTGCGCAGAGCGGCTTCAACACGCTGATTACGAAATTCCAGCCCGGGTAGCTTGATGCCGACCACGGCTAGCAAGCTGGTGCCGAACAGCGACCAAGCGATCGCCGCGATGACCAGCGGATAAGGGATTGCTCCAACTATGGGGAGAGTTTGAACGTGAACGGAAAGAGATGCCAGCAAGGGTAGGAACGCGATTAGGGTCATAACCGAATCGATGAAGTTAACACCCAGCCCCTGCATCGTGCCGGAGAACCGCATCGTGTCGTCCTGAACGCGCTGCGACGCCCCTTCGATATGGCGCAGCCTCGGCCAATAAGCGGTAAAGTAATCGTTCATCGCCGTGCGCCAGCGGAAGACATAATGCCTGACGAAGAAAACATTCAGAACGGCAATGCTCATATAAACCAGAGCCAAAGACAGGAACTGCCACACTCCGTAGTAAAGCTCGGCCGGCGTAACGGATCCAGGCGTGGTAAGCGCCTTCTGCACCATGTCGTAAAACATGCCACGCCAATCATTTAGCGCCACGCTTATCTGCACAATGAAATTGGTGACGAAAATGACCAGGCCGGAGCCAAGGATCGACCAGTTTTGCCAAGGATGTGGGGCATACACCGCCCAGAAAAGATAAAATACGGCGATACCCGCGAAAAAGTACCCGTAAAACCAGAGGAATGACGGCACCAGGAATCTCAATGGGCTTATGATAGGCGCCTGCGGATCGACCGGCGGCATGCCAAGCATCGTGCCAAGGTGTTCGCCGCCCAAGAACCACAGGATGACGAGCAGAAGGCTCCATGCGACGGCCGAAATGAAGAACAGCTTCGGCTGCGGGAAGAAGGATACGAACACGGTGGGGAAATCCTCGGTCGATGCGCAAATCAGCGGCGTTGCTGTTCAGCGGGCATAAGGTCACACATCGATCGGAATGAAAATGGCCGGTGCGCGGTGCCCGGCCCCGAGCAAGACCACAATCATGGCGATTTTGGCGCAGCCGACCAGGTGATCGCGCCTGAGACAAGCAGGACGGCGGCGGCCATGATCGATGCGAGGAAGAAGTCGCCCGAGGCTTGCGCAAGCAGCCCGGCAACGATCGGACCGATGATCTGACCGAGGCCGAACGAGGCCGTCATCAACGCTAGGACCCGGCGTGGCGCTTGCGGGGCCAGCTGCCTTCCGGTCTGCAGGCCGAGCGCGGTGATGGCGATGAAGGTCCCGCCAAGCAGAAACCCGCCGAGCAGCGGCCCAATGTGTCCGCCGACGGCGACGCTCGCGGTGACGCCGACGACCTCGACGAGGCACCCGAAGGCATAAGCCTGGTAGAGCCCGATCCTTCCGGCGATCTTCTGCCAAAGCCAGACCGAGGGTATCCCGGCAAGGCCGGTGACCATCCAGACCATGGCTTCGAAGACGCGGCTTCCGCCGCCCTGCCGGACGATGGCGACCAGAAAGGTCGCCGTCACGATATAGCCGAAGCCGAACAGCCCATAGGCGACAATGATCTTCACCAGCGACCGATCCTTCGGCAGCGCCGGTTCGCGACCATCGGCGCCGTTGGCGGTCGCAGTTCTGCCGAGCAGCAGTGCCACGAGGGCAAAGGCGCCGGCTGAGATCACGGCGGACCAGAACCAGCCCGCCGGCCAACCGGCTTGTGCGGTGACGAGGATTGCCATCAGCGCCGAGGACGCCGCTATGCCGAGTCCGACGCCGCCGAAATGCAGCGCCTGCAGGTCGTTTCGGCCGGCCGCGGCCAGATGGCCGAAAACGATGCTGGACATGAACACCAAGACAAAAGCGCTAGCCAGACCGGCAAGAAACCGGACGACGAGAAAAGCCGCCATCGTTTCGGCCAGACCCATCAGCCCGGTGAGGACTGCGGTGGCGGCAAGACCAGCCAGCATAAGCAGGCGCTCACGACCGTGCGCCCAGCCGCCGACGGCCGCAAGCGCACCAATGAGATAGCCGAGATAGTTGGCGGATGCGATCCAGCCGGCATCCGCCGGCGACAGGCCTAGTTCCTCCATCATGCCGGGCAGGATCGGCGTGTAAACGAAGCGGCCGATGCCCATGGCAACGGCCAAGGCAATCATGCCGGCGAAGGCGAGACGCAAAGGGGATGGCAAGGCGGCTTTCATTGCAGTGCACAATAGGTGCACGAGCCTGTCAAACAATCCGCTTGTGTTGGGCCAGGACCGCTCGCAACGGCTGTTGGCAGGTATCCGCCGCAGAGGGCCGGACCGCTAAATCTGTTTCATTAGCCGCAGGCGACCTGTGATGCCCGTCTCGTAGGCAGTGCGCCGGGCCGTCAGCCTGAACGGCACGTCGGCGAGTTCGCGCTCCGACATGGTGTCGAGCACAGGATGCGACAGCGGATCGGTCGCCCATCGGGTGGTCTCACTTTCATGCGACCGGCTTTGCCGCGCGCCGGCAACGGAAAAGCCCCTGAACAATGATAAAATCTTCATCGGATTTTCCTCGATAGGTCTGGCTATTTCCTTAAAATCTGCCCTTCCGCCGTATGTTTCAATTGAGATTTTAATCGTGTCGGTTTAGAAAAACTGTATGGCCATGCTGAACCGCGTCCACCTCAACGGCCTGCGCGCCGTAGAAACCGTCGCCCGTCTGGGATCGCTTTCGGCTGCGGCGAGCGAACTCAACGTGTCCGCCAGTGCCGTCAGCCAGCAGGTCAAGCGGACGGAAGTGCAACTCGGCCAGGCGCTGTTCGAACGAACGGCAAGCGGTCTCGTGCTGACCGAATTCGGCACCGTCTTCACCGCCCGGCTCGGGGCAGGTTTCCGCGAACTCGCCCAGGCGATAGCGCTCGCCGACGAGGCCTCCGAATGCACGCTGGTGGTTTCGGTCGCACCGGCTTTCGCCTCGAAATGGCTGCTGCCGAGGCTGTCCAGGCATTTCGCCCGCCATCCAAACGTGCTGCTGCGCATCGACGCCTCGGTGCGGATTGCCGATCTGGACCGCTCGGACATCGACATCGCCATCCGCCTTGGCGACGGGACGTGGCCGGGCGGGCGCGCGGAACTGCTGCTGGCGCAGGAGGTCTTCCCGCTCTGCGCCCCGGTGATCGCCAACAAACTGAAATCGATCGAAGACCTCGCCTTGACGTGCGCGATCACCGACGAAAGGTCGATGATCACTTGGGAAAGCTGGTTTGAGGCCGCCGGGGTAAAGCCGGTCACCTTCCTCAAAGGCGCGCGCTTCACCGACCCGATGCTTTGCTTGGAATCGGCGATCGCCGGTCACGGCGTCATGCTCGGCTGGCAATTGCTGGCCGCCGACGCGCTTGCCGACGGCCGCCTTGTCGCGCCCTTCGGAGTCCGCGCCAAAAGCGGGCTGGGCTACTGGCTGGTGACCTCCGCCGCCAAGACCGAAAGCCGCAAGGTCAGGGATTTCAAGATCTGGATCCGCGAGGAAACAGCGGCAACGATGGCGCAATTCGGGTCGCACACCAGCGCGAACTGAACCTGCCCCGTGCAATCGCGGTGGAAAGCTCAGGGGCGGCGATCTATGTAGGAACCAGACCCCACATCGCAACAGGCAGGATCATGACCACACATTCGCGCGGCGTTTCCGCAACGATCGACCCGGTGAAGCTCGATAGGCTGGCCGAAGTCGCCATCAAGGTCGGGCTGCAATTGCAGCCGGGGCAGGATCTGGTGTTGACATCGTCGATCGCAGCCCTGCCTTTGACGCGACGGATCGTCGAGCATGCCTACAGAGCCGGCGCCGGCCTGGTGACGCCCATTTACAATGACGACGAGATGACGCTGGCGCGCTTCCGCTACGGGGCCGATGCCGGTTTCGACCACGCCGCCGGCTGGCTCTATGAGGGAATGGCGAAGGCCTTCGCCAACAATGCGGCGCGGCTTGCCGTGCGCGGCGAGGACCCCTCGCTGCTATCGGCACAGGATCCGGCCAAAGTTGCGCGTGCCAACAAGGCGAATTCCATCGCCTATCAGCCGGCGTTGGAAAAGATCACCGGCTTCGACATCAACTGGAACATCGTCGCCTATCCCGACCTGGCCTGGGCCAAGCAGGTGTTTCCGGGCGATACCGACGACGTCGCCGTGGCAAAACTCGCCGACGCGATCTTTGCCGCCTCGCGGGTGGATGTGGAGGATCCGATCGGCAACTGGACGGCGCACAATGCGGCTCTTCGCAGCCGCACCGAATGGCTGAACGGCCATAATTTCCATGCGCTGCATTTTACCGGGCCGGGAACTGATCTCATCGTCGGGCTGGCGGACGGCCATGAATGGATGGGCGGCGCTTCGACCGCCAGGAACGGTATCACCTGCAACCCAAACATCCCGACCGAGGAGGTCTTCACCACGCCGCATGCCAGGCGCGTCGAGGGGCATGTCTCCTCGACCAAGCCGTTGTCTTACCAAGGCACGCTGATCGACGAGATCTCGGTGCGCTTCGAGGAAGGCAGGATCGTCGAGGCAAAGGCTTCGAAGGGCGAGGACGTGCTGAAGAAGGTGCTCGACACCGACGAGGGTGCGCGCCGTCTCGGCGAGGTCGCGCTGGTGCCGCATTCCTCACCGATCTCGAAGAGCGGCCTGCTGTTCTTCAACACGCTGTTCGACGAGAACGCCGCCTGCCACATCGCGCTCGGCCAGTGCTATTCGAAGTGCTTCGTCGACGGCGCCTCGCTCAGCCAGGAGGAGATCGGGAAGCGTGGCGGCAACAAGAGCTTCATCCATATCGACTGGATGATCGGTTCGGACAGGATCGACATCGACGGCGTCGGCAAGGACGGCAGCCGCGTGCCGGTTATGCGTAAGGGCGAGTGGGCGTAAGGAGCCGCCAACAAACACGTCACGGCGATCAACCCCGGAGTTGGCAATGAAACTCGATATCAAGGTCAAGCGCATCTACGAGCCGCCCTCGCCTGGCGACGGCCAGCGGGTGCTCATAGACCGCGTATGGCCGCGCGGCGTCCGCAAAGAAGACGCCGCGCTGACGCTATGGCTGAAGACCGTCGCGCCAAGCGATGAATTGCGCAAATGGTTCGGCCACGAGCCGACGCGCTGGATGGAATTCCAGCAGCGATATCGCGGCGAGCTCGACAGGAACAGCGACGCGGTCGGCCAATTGCGCGCCCTCCTCGACAATGGCCGGGTGACGCTGCTCTACGGCGCCCAGGACGACATGCATAACAACGCAGTGGCCTTGGCTGACTATCTCCGCCTAAAGGGCTGAGCAGCGCGCACGCTGCCGGGTCACATCGACGCCTTTATCGCTGATCTCCTCAGGCGACACGCAGTTCCGTGGCCGCATCGAAGAGGTGCACCTTGCCCGGCAGTACGGCAAGATTGATCGCGGCGCCGGCGTTGCGGCGCTCGTCACGCGGCACCACGGCGACAGCGTCATATCCCGCCACGCGCAAATGGATCTGAACATCCGCGCCGGTCGTTTCGGACAGCACGACCTCGCCCTTGATCTCACCCGCATCCGAAATGCCGAGATCGTGCGGCCGGACGCCCATGATGACCTTTTGGCCTGGCTTCGCCTTGATCTCCGGTGAGAGGCCGATCGACACGCCTTCGGCAACGAAGCGAGGACTGCCGCCCGCGGTCTCGACAGCGCCAGCGATGAAATTCATCGACGGCGAGCCGATGAAATCAGCGACATATTTCGAGTTCGGGCGCTCATAGACCTCGTCGGGCGTGCCGATCTGCATGATCCTGCCGGCGTGCATCAGCACGATCTTGTCAGCCATCGTCATCGCCTCGATCTGGTCATGGGTGACGTAGATCGTGGTCGTGCCGAGACGATTGTGGAGTTGGCGGATTTCCACGCGCATATGCGTGCGCAGCTTCGCGTCGAGATTGGAGAGCGGTTCGTCGAAAAGGAAGACGGCGGCATTCCGCACCATGGCGCGGCCCATGGCGACGCGCTGGCGCTGGCCACCCGACAGTTCCTTGGGATATCGCCCGAGATAGGGCGTGAGATTCAGGATTTCCGCCGCCCATTCGACCTTCTTCCTGATCTCCGCCTTTGGCACTTTCGCCACTTCGAGACTGAAGCCGATATTGTCGAACACCTTCATTGTCGGATAAAGCGCGTAGTTCTGGAACACCATCGCGATATCGCGATCGCGCGGGTGAACGTCATTGACCCGCCTGTCGCCGATCAACAGATCGCCGTTGGTCACGCTCTCGAGCCCTGCTGTCATGCGCAGGAGCGTGGTCTTTCCGCAGCCCGACGGCCCAAGAAGCACGACGAATTCTCGGTCGGCAATGCCGAAGGAGACGTCCTTCATCACCTCGACATGCCCGAAATTCTTGGCGATGTTCCTATATTCTACGGTAGCCATTCGCTCTCTCCAGAAGCCCGGATTCGGGTCGTCAGTATTTCTGCCTTGTCGGCGTGATGACGATTTCCTGCACGAGGGCGTTCTGCGGCATCTGGTAGGTGTGCAGCATAAGGTCAGCCACGTGCTCGGGCCCGATCCCGCCACCGATCTTGAGCTTGTTGGCCTTGTAGTTGGCGAGCGTCTGCGGATCGAGGACGCCGCTCAGAACTTCGGTTTCGATCACCCCGGGCGAAAGCACGACCACGCGGACGTCATAGTCGGAAAGATAGTCGCGCAGCGACTCCGACACGGCGTGAACGAAGAATTTCGTCCCGCAGTAAACCGTATGATCCGGATAGACCTTCCGGCCAGCGATCGAACTCATCATGAACAGCGTTCCATGACGGCGCGCCATCATGCCCGCCATCACGGCGTGGACCGAATTCAGCACGCCCTTCGTGTTGATGTCGATCATCTCGTCCCATTCCTCGGGCGGCTGGCGGCCTATATCGGCAAGACGCGCGATGCCGGCATTGGCAAAGAGCATGTCGACCGGTCCGTATTCGGCTTCCGCCTCCTTCACGGCGGCCGCAATTGCGGCGCGGTCCCGGACGTCGACCTGCCGGGCCATACTGTCAGGCAGGTTCAGCGCCTCCATGCGCTCCAGACGGCGGGCCATCATGAGAACAGGATGGCCGGCGCGCGAAAACACCTTGGCGACCGCTTCGCCGATACCAGAACTGGCTCCTGTCACTGCTACGAGCTGTTTTCCAGCCATTGTTTTTCCTCATGGGAATTGTCGATACCCGGGGTGGCGGCCCAAGGCCGCCACCCCGGAACACTCAGCCCTTGGCGACGAGATCGTCGACCTGGGTTTTCAGGGCGTCGAGCGACTCCTTGGCCGAGCCCGACTGGCCGGCGAAGTATTTGCCCAGCGCAACCGGGATCATATCGCTCGAGAGTTCTGCCCACGCCGGCAGGTCGGGCTCGGATCCCATGTAGTTGGCGATGGTGTCGCGCACGACCGGCAAATGGCGGGTCGTGCCGGCGCCGACACGCGCATTGGCCAGCACGCGCGGATCATCATAGACGCTGGTGCGCGTTGGCCCCGTACCGCCGCCAAGAACGGTTATCAGCGCCTGGGTATCGGCTGAGGTCGCCCACTGCATGAAGATCCAGGCAGCGTCTGGGCTCTTCGAGTATTTCGACACCGCGAGCGAAGAACCGCCCTGGTGACCAACGCCTGGAATTTCGCCGAATCCGGTCTGTTCGACCGTGCGTAGCGTGGCGGCAGGTTTCGGTGGAACCATCGCTTCCATCAGACCGGAGACCTTGGAAGCCTTGGGAT
Organism: Mesorhizobium sp. BHscii; assembly: GCF_053848065.1. NCBI lineage: Bacteria > Pseudomonadati > Pseudomonadota > Alphaproteobacteria > Hyphomicrobiales > Phyllobacteriaceae > Mesorhizobium > Mesorhizobium sp. BHscii. The sequence continues at coordinate 158,416 of NZ_JBSPKW010000010.1, forward strand.
CGTCGAAGAACGGGAAGAATTCGCCCCAAGACAGCATCGAGGCGGCGACGCCCTGGCCGACCGACTGGCCCTCGCCATCCCATGTCCAGCCGTCGACGCCGGGCGGCATCGTCGCCTTGAGCTTGTCCCAGTAGGCCATGGCGGCCAAGCCAGCTTCGTCATTGCCGGTGAATTTGCCGTCGGGGCCGAAAATCGAACCGCCATGGCCCCAAAGCCACGCCGTCCAATCGCATTCGAGGCTGTAATGGCCCGATTTCATCTGGCCGCTGGTGCCGTACATGTTCGGGCCCTTGGCGTCGGTGATCGCCGCAGACGCCTTCAGCAAATCGTCCAGCGTGGCGGGAGGCGGCAGCTTGAGCTCGTCCCAGACGTCCTTGCGGTACTGCATGATGAAGATCGGGATGTCATAGGGCACGCCGACCATGCGGTCCTCGTACATGGCGATACCGTCGACGAGCGGCTTCAGGAAGTCGTCGATGTTGTAGTTCGGCATTGCCAGATCAGCGTTCTTGAGCTGCTCGCGCGGATCGAAGACGTCCTGGCTGAAGCTCGCCGCCCAGCTCTGGTCGATATAGTAGAGGTCGTAAGTGCCGAGGCTCGACGCCACGTCGAGCGTCAGCTTCTGCAGCACCTGCTCGAGCGGCAGAACTTCGATCTCGACCTTGATGCCGGTAGCCTCCTCGAAATACTGCTTGAGCTGCGTGGCGATGGCATTCGACGGCGGCGTCGATTCGGTGGCGAGACGAAGGGTCGTTCCGGCAAAGGGCTTGCCGACATCCGAGAGCCACTTGGTGATTTCGGCGCTGGGCTTCAGTTCCTGTTCCTGAGCCGATGCCTGGCTGATGCCGTAGAACGGACGTCGTCCCAGGCCCATGCCGAGCGCGCCGGCGCCGAGTCCGAGAATGCTTGCTGCGCGAAGAAACGAGCGCCGGTCCATCTGTCCGCGAACGAAGCGATCGGTGACAGAGGCAAGATGCGCCTTTCTGATGCTGTCTTTCATTGTCTACTCCTCCGGTTTAATTCGCGATTTTCACAAGGCTGCGAATTCGAGCCTCCCATCTATTGTTTCAACGATCCCATCGTGAGACCGCGCACGAGGTGCTTTTGAACCAATAGAATGAAGATGAAAGCGGGAATGATGGATGCGGCGCCAAGCGCGGCCATGTTGCCCCAAGCGGTGCCGATCGAGGTGACGAAGGTCGACGAGACGACAGGCACGGTCTTGACAGACGTGGTGGTCAGGGTCAGCGCAAACAGGAATTCGGTCCAGCTGAAGATGAAGCAGAGGACCGCCGTGGCGGCGATGCCGCCCTTGGCCATCGGCAGCACGATCCGCCGGAAGATCATGAAGCGGCTGGCGCCATCGACAATGGCGCTCTCGTCGATCTCCGACGGAATGTCGTCGAAGAAGCTCTTCATCAGCAGGACGGCGAGCGGCAGGTTCATCAGCGCGTGGATCAGCACCATGCCGGTATAGGTGTCGATGAGACCGAAATTCTTGTAGATGAAGAACATCGGAACCGCGACCGCGACGGGTGGCATCATGCGCGTCGACAACACCCATCCGACAAAACTGTGCCGGCCGCGGAAGTTCATTCGCGATAGGGCATAGGCGGCAAGCGTGGCGATGGCGACGGCGAGCACGGTCGACAGCGTCGCGATCACGATCGAATCCCAGACGCGGGGCGCCATGTAGAAGTTGCCGCCGCCCGGCGTCACGGTGATGCCGCCGCTGCCCAGCGAAATCCCGAACACCTTCTGGAAATTGTCGAAGGTCGGCGTGAAGGCGATCAGTTTCGGCGGCCGGTTGAAGATGTCATTGCCGTGTTTGAACGCCACCGACGTCCAGTAGTAGATCGGAAAGAAGAAGACTGCGACCACAACCCAGGCGGCGATGGTGCGAAGCATGCGCGTTGAGAAGGAGCCGTTCATTTTACCATCTCACCTTGGCGATACGGATGAAGAGATTGGCAATGACCAGGATGATCACCAGGGTGACGAGACTGAGCGTGGCTCCATAGCCCCATTTTACGAAGCTGAACGTCTGCTGCCATGCATAGAGGGACAGCGAGTAGGTCGACGCTCCCGGCCCGCCGGACGTCATGACGAAAACATAATCGAAGACGCGGAAGAGATCGATGCCGCGGACCAGCACGGCGATCGCGATCACCTTCGACATCATCGGCAGGGTGATGCGCCGGAAAATCTGGAACGACGACGCGCCGTCGATCATCGCGGCCTCGTAAGGCTCCGGCGGCAGCGCCCTGAGACCGGCAAGGAAGATGAGGACCATGAACGGCGTCCACTGCCAGATTTCCGCGACGAGAACGCCGGCTAGCGCGGTCGACGCCGTGGCGAGGATAGGGTTGTTCGGATTGAGCAGGCCGATCGACTGCAGGAGGTAGCTGATCACCCCGAACTGCGGGTCCTCCATCAGCAGATACATCATGCCGACGATGGCCGGCGGGATGACAAGCGTCATTGTCAGGACGCCTCGCAGGAATCCGAAACCGAAGCCGTCGCTGTCGAGGAGCAGCGCGATCGCCATGCCGAGCACCAGTTCAAAGACCAGTGCGATGGCGAAATACGTGAAGGTGATGACGAGCGACTGCCAGAACCGCGTGTCGTTCCAGAGCTGCACCCAGTTTTCCGTTCCGACGAATTCGAGCGCCCGTCGGCGCGGGACGAACTCATGGAAGCTCAGCCAGATGTTGTAGATCAGGGGGTAGACCGTGAAGACAAGCAGGATCGCCACCAGCGGCAGCAGCCAGGGCAGCGGGTGATCCGAAACGACGAAACGTCTGGCTTGGGCAACCCGCACGCGTTCCTCCCGAACCGCTTCGTTTTGCGATGCACAAATGTTCATATCTTGTGCATTTGTTCAAATGCTATATTGTCGTCCTGTCTGTGGCAAGCACTTGTTGGCCGGCTACAGCGGCATTCGGATGGGTGCGCCACCAGCATCGGAGGACCCTCATGACGTCGATCGGTCTCCTGGCACGGGTAGCCCATCAGTATTTCGTGTTGGGCGAAACGCAGCAGGCCATCGCCGAGCGGCTGCAGATCAACCGCACCAAGATCCACAGGTTGCTGGCCGAGGCGAAGGAGCGCGGCATCGTCTCGATCCGCATCAACGCCGGGACGTCCCAGGCGCTCGAAATGGAAGAACAGCTCAGGCGGAAGTACCGGCTCGACATATGCAGCGTCACACCGAACGATACCGGGTCGGAGCTCGGGCTCTCCGAAGTGATCGGCATCTATGCCGCGCAGACCGTCGAGACGCTGCTCAGGGACGACATGACGGTCGCCATGGCGTGGGGCCGAACCATGAGATGGCTCGCCTCCAACATCGAACCGGTGGCCCTCAGGAACGTTACCGTCGTACCGCTTCTCGGCTCTCTGTCGCGCCGGTCGTCGATCGACAAATACGACGCCGCCGCCGTCTTTGCCCAGCGCACCCAGGCCGAATCCTATTATCTCCCCGGACCCATCATCTGCGACAGCCGCGACAGCCGCGAGACGATCCTGCAGCAACCGAGCGCGCGCGAGGTTATCCAGAAGGCACTGAACGCCGACCTTGCGCTGATGAGCGTCGGCGGCACAACCAGCTCGACGCTTCGGAGCGTCGGTTATATGACCGACGAGGAATTCGACGATATCCTCAGAATGAAACCGATCGGGAACTTTCTCGGCTATTTCTTCGACCGGCACGCCGAACTCATCGAGCATCCCGTCAATGAACGCATTGTCGGGGTTTACCCTCTCGACACAATGAACATTCCCAAACGCATCCTTGTTTCCGGCGGAAAGAATAAGGTCGGCATCATGGCCAAGCTCCTGGAAAAGGGATTCTTCACCGGCCTCATCACCGATCAGGAGACGGGGAGTTCGCTCTGACATCCACCGGCCGGGATTGCGGTAGAAACCAAAGGTGCTGTGCGATTTTGCCTGGTGCATTGCGCTCGCTTTCCTCTGAAAGCAGAATGGCATCGAATCTTTCCTAAGCCGTCCCTGGTTCGGTTCCATCGCCTGCAGCATCCTTTGCGTCGTTTGCGGGCGGCACATTTCGCGCCGGCCGATCAGACCACCCCCGACCTCCGGTTTGCCAGGATCATATCGGCAACCTCGACGAAGCCGCGTCCACCCCGCGACCTGGCGACGAAAGCGGGTTCGGCGTCGATTTGTCCCTGGAAGTCCATGACATTCGCGACCCCGAACGAGCTCGGAAAAAAACCGAACATCGGAGCGTCGTTCGGACTGTCTCCGACGAACGCGTAGGCCTGCCTTTCGGCATCGAGATCGGTTCCCAGCCTCTCGCTCGCAAAGCGGCGCGTCATCGACAGCTTGTCGTATCGGCCAAACCAGCCATTCACATGGATCGACGAAATCTTGGCGACAGCGCCGGCTTCCTCGAAAATCTGCTTGATGTGCATGGCGTCGGAGATCGGCAGAGCTGGAACATCTTCGCAAAAGTCGATGGCCAGATCGGCTTCGCGATATTGCTGGTCGGCGGATACGGCCGAACCCGGCACTTCCTGGACAATACGCTTTTCCAAGTCCGTGAGTCTGCGCCTGTTTTCCCGGCGTTCCTCAGCGCTCGCGGCGAAAACCCGGATCATCTTTCGCGTTGCCTGATCATAAGCGAAGTAAAAAGCGCCATTTTCGCCGACCACGCCGGTCACCGGCCAGAACCGGGCAATCATGTCGCACCAGCCTGCCGGTCTCCCGGTAATGGGAGCAACGACAAGGCCCGCCTCGTGCAGACTTTCGAGCGCACGGTAGGCGTCGGCTGGAAGACGACCCTCGGTCGTCAAGGTGTCGTCGATATCGCAGAAGACGCCGCGAATGCGCGACGCAGCTTCGGGTCCGAATTCGGCGAGGTCGCGCATCCCGTCAAGCTTCCCCACGCGCAAAGTCCTCCAGCATTCCTGCATCCGCAGCAATGTCGAGGAACGAGAAGCGATTGCGCATCTCCCGGCAATGAACGACGGCTTCGCGGTAGAAATCGGGCGGCGTGCCCAATTCGGCGGCTGAGATCGGCCCGCCGGTGGATTTCAGCAGGCGCTGCATCTCGTCGACAGGCACCATGAATTGCTTGAGCTCCTGCCTGAGTGTCGGCCAGAGCTCCTGCAGCCGCTCGTTGAATGCGGCGGCGGCATTCTCGCCGAAGGCCTTCTTCTTCAGTTCGTCGAGACATTGTGCGGCGACAGCCGGGCTCATGCGGCGGACCATGTCGTCAGGATCGATCTTCGTCGCCTTCACCACCGGCGGCTTGTCGCTAGCAAGCATTGCTTGCTGCAATCGCGCCATGGTGAGCGAAGCGACGCCGACCTGGGTGCCGTGGAGCGTACCGGGGTGACGCTCGCCGGCGAAGCAGTCTATGTAGTGCGATATCTGATGCTCGCCCATGGAACCGTGATTGGAGACGCCGGTGAAGGAAATTCCGAGGCCGCAGAGCGTCAGCACGCGATAGAGATAGCCATTGGCCTCGATGTCGTGATCGGCAAGCTTTGCCGCACGCTCGTTGAGCGCCGCTTCATCTTTTTCCTGGATGAGAAACGGGACCTGATGGTAGGCAGTGCCAAGCAGACGGTGCGACATCCACCAGTCGATCTGGGCGACCGAGCGGCAAAGGCAGTCACCGAACCCCGCCGCTGACAGATAGGTCGGGGCGGCAGCGGAGACGCCAAGGTCGACGAAAAAGCCTGATGGCGCGTGGGAAGGGAGCGATACCTTCAGGCCGCTTTCAAGTGTGATGGACGCGGTCGTCGATGTGTAGCCGTTCATCGAACCGGCCGTCCCGAACACGCAATAGCGCCGTTCGTTCCTTCCGGTGACGAACTTGCAGAGATCGTTGATCGTGCCGGAACCGACCGCGACCACGGCATCCGCATCCGCGAGTTTGACGGCCAGGCGTTCGACGTTGGCCATGTCGGCATGCGGGTGGTCCAATATCAGGACATCGACAGGGCCGAGCGTCTTCAGTTCGCGCGCAACGCGTTCGCCAAGCGCATCATAGGTCGCGGCATCCGCGACCACGGTGAACCGCTCACCCAGGCCGAGCTCCGAAACGAGATCGGCCGCCCGCCCGTCGAGGCTTTCTTCGATGACGATCCGATCATAAGGCACCACGGCCTTTTTCCCGGTCTCCGGGCTCGTCCAGTTCCCGTCCAAAATGTCGTCGATTAAAGTCGTCCAGGATCCGGCTGCCGGATTCGTCATGGCGTCCTCTTGTGGGGGCAACTCTCTAGTCCAGACACAGGCGCGCTGCGCCATCGAACAATAGTCACCTATCACTGTCTTTTGTCAAGCATCTGCCCGCAACGCTTGACTTCGTTCTGCAAACCTGCGGAAAAAGGGACATGAATGCCAACGCCGACATCGACGTGGTCCGAACATCTGGGCTCTCGGCACTGCCGCCCGAATTCGACAGCGCGGTGGCGTGGGCTGCCTGGCTCTACTATGTCGACCAGCTCAACCAAAGCGATGTGGCCAAGGTCATGAACGTCTCCAGGGCGAGCGTGGTAAACTATCTGCAGGAGGCACGCGAAAGCGGACTTGTCGCCGTGCAGGTCGATCACGACGCTTTTGCCCGCACGTTGACCTCGCGGCGCCTTATGGAAAAATACGGCCTTCGCGGCGCAGCGGTTATCCCCGACCTCGATCCAAACGATGCCGACCGCCGCATCGGCGAAGCGGCAGGACGGTTGCTCGCATCCATGGTCGATCCGGGTGACACGATCGGCGTTGCCTGGGGAAAAACGGTGCTCGCTGCCGCCCGCTCGATTCCACGATTACGGCATGACCGGAACCTCACCGTCGTCCAGCTCTCGGGAAGCTCGATCGGCACCAGCGATTTCTCGCCGGAATTCTGCACCTCGCTGATGGCCAATCGGCTCGGAGCCCGCTGCATCAACCTGCTTGCCCCGGCGATCGTCTCCACCGACGAACTGCACGACGAACTCATGCAGGAGCCGATGCTCGTCAACCAGTTCCGTATGATCCGTGCCGCCGGCAAGGTCATCTTCGGGATCGGCGATATAGGGCCGGAGAGCACCTATGCCCGAGCCGGGATATCGGATGCCGACGCACTTGCAGGTATGATCGAGCAGGGAGCGCTCGGGGTCATCATCGGGCGGTTCATCGACGCTCGAGGCGCCCCTTTCGCTACTCCGCTCGACGGACGCACCGTCGGCATCACGCTCGATGAACTGAAAGCGGTGCCCATCCGTATCTGCGCCGCCGGCGGCGCCCGCAAGATGGGGGCGATCAGGGCTGGGCTCGGCGGCGGATATGCGACACATTTTGTCACCGACATGGCCACCGCGAACATTCTCTTGGAATAACCGGCACTCGACTAACCAGCACTCGGTGGAACTCATCGTCTCGGGAGGACAATCATGGGCAGCAGCGACGGACCCCTTGTCGTCGGCCTCGACAGTTCCACGCAATCCTGCAAGGCGATTGCCTGGAGCCGGGACGGACGAGCCGTGGCGGAAGGCCGCGCGCCGCTCGATCTGATGAAGCCGAGGCCGGACTATGTCGAGCAGGAGGTCACCGACTGGTGGCGGGCCGCAACAGTGGCGCTGCGACAGCTTGTCGGCGCGGTCGATGCGAAACGCATCGCCGGTATCGCGATCTCCAACCAGCGCGAGACCGTTGCCCTCATCGACGGCGCCGGCGAGCCGATCGGACCCGCGAGCCTTTGGCTCGACGAACGCGCCGCCGGGCTGGTCGACCGTTTCGCGGCGGAAGTCGGCCGTGAGCGGCTGCACGCGATCACCGGCAAGCCGATCGATGTGACGCCGGTGGTCTACCGCCTGAAGTGGCTGCGCGAGAACGAACCGAAACGGTTGGACCATGCGAAGAAAATCCTCGACGTGCACGGCTACCTGACGCTGAAACTGACGGGAACGCCGAGTGCGAGCTGGACGAGCGCCGATCCGTTCGGTCTCTTCGACATCTCGCGCAAGGCATGGTCGCAGCCGCTCCTCGATCATCTCGGCATCAAGCCGTCGCAACTTGCCAACGCGGTGCGGTCCGGCACGCGGGTCGGGACCGTCCATGCCGCGGCCGCCGCCACAACAGGGCTAGCCGAAGGAACGCCGGTGATTGCCGCCGGCGGCGATGGCCAATGCGCCGGGCTCGGCGTCAATGCCATGCGCGACGGCGTCGTCTATCTCAATCTCGGAACTGCGATCATCGCGGGAATCTGGTCGCGGGAACCGGTGGTCGGCGCCTTCTGGCGCACCATGACCTCGCCGACAGGCGATGGCTATTTCCTCGAGGCAGTGCAGCGGGCGGGTGTCTATTTCGTCAACTGGTTCGTAGACATGTTTGCCGGCGGACGCTCCGATCCGGCGATCTTCGACCGCCTGGAAAGGGAAGCGGCGGCCGTCCCGATCGGCTCGGACGGACTTCTCGCCGGCACCACCCTGGTCGGTTGCATGGACCCGCATTGGGATCCGAGCGCACGCGCGAGCTTCATCGGCATGCACCCCTCGCACACGCTCGGTCATTTTTATCGTGCGGGGCTAGAGGCGATGACGCTGCAAACCGCCAGGGCTCTCGAAGAGATGCGCAGCCATGGTCTTTCACCGGCGCAAATGGTGGCGATCGGCGGCGGCGCCAACAGCAAACTTTGGACAAAGATGATCGCGGACGCGACCGGGATCTCGATCCATAAGGGTCACAACGCTGAAGCCTCCTCCCTCGGCGCAGCCATTAGCGCAGCGGTTGGCATCGGATGGTTCGAGAGTTTTGCTGAGGCCGCGGACGCCATGACGAGCATCGCCGAGACAATCGAGCCGGACCCACGCAGCCGCGAAGCATGGGACGCGCTGTCGGCCAGGCAGGCCAAGGTCTTCCCCGCGACCCAATTCGCCTGGCGGAATTGAGACCGGCGCGGCAAGCAGGCTCTCGAACTGGAGCGCGAAAAGCGTCCCGTCCCGCTACTTCAACCCGCCCACCGCCTGCTGGTAAACATCAGGCTTGAAGCCGACGAGGATGCGATCGCCAAGTTCGAGGACCGGCCGCTTGATCATCGTCGGGTTGGCCAACATCAGCGCCTTGGCCTTCTTCTCGTCGAGGCTCAGCTTGTCCTTGTCCGACAGTTCGCGAAACGTCGTGCTCGCCTTGTTAAGCAGGATTTCCCAGCCGACTTTGCGGGACCAGCCGTTCAGCTGGTCCGCGTCCAGTCCTTCGACCCTGTAGTCATGAAAGCGGTAGGCGACATCGTGGCTTTCCAGCCAGACACGCGCCTTCTTGATCGTATCGCAATTGGTGATGCCGTACATCGTGATGGTCAAAATTTTGGCCCCTCGGACTGATCGTTCGTCGAATCTGGCGGCACCCTAAACCACCCTTCAGACTTTGTCAGAGACCCCGCAGACATCCTCAGAACTTTTGGGCTTGCCTATACTAAGGAATTCTCCTAAGTGATTTCCGAACCATCTTTGGCCATGCGCAGTGGCGCGAGGAAGACATGACCGTCGCAACAAGCCCCCAGACCTCGAGTCCTAGCGTCCCGCCGATCGACAGCATTTTCCGAGCGCTGGCCGATCCGACGCGGCGGCGCGTGGTCGAGCGGCTGAACCGCAGCCCGGCATCGGTCAGTGAGCTCGCCCAGCCGTTCGAGATGGCTCTGCCCTCCTTCATCGAACATCTCAGGGTTCTGGAAGGCTGCGGGCTGGTGCGTTCCGAAAAGGCCGGCCGCGTCAGGACCTACCGGCTCGCGCCGGAGCCGCTGAAGGTCGCGGAAAATTGGCTGGCCGAGCAGCGCGCACTGTGGGAACGCCGCCTCGACCAGTTCGATGCCTACGTGATGACACTCAAGGAGAAAGACAAATGAGTTCGACCCCGCTTTTCAAACCCGACCCGAAACTCGATCTCGTCCTCGAACGCGTCATCGAAGCGCCGCGCGAGCTTTTGTGGACAGCCTGGACGACGCCCGAGCATGTTCGGCAGTGGTTCACACCGAAGCCGTGGATCGTCACCGATTGCGAGATCGACCTCAGGCCCGGCGGCCTGTTCCGGACCCGCATGCAGTCGCCTGACGGCAAGGAGGTCAACGACCGGCATTGCTGCTACCTCGACATCGTGCCTAACGAGCGGCTGGTGTGGACCGATGCGTTGCTGCCCGGCTATCGGCCGTCAGGGGACCCGTTCATCACAGCGGTCATATCATTGCACCCGGAAGGCAAGGCGACACGCTACATCGCGACCGCCATCCACCGCGATGAAGCCACACGCAAGAACCATGAGGAGATGGGCTTTTTCGATGGCTGGGGCACCGTGGCCGACCAGCTTGCGGCATATGTCAGAACGATTTGAGGCGGAGTAGTGCCTCGACGAGCGGCGGCTGGCTTCTTTGCGATCTCAACGCGCCATTCGGGCGTCCTGTTCTCGGCGCGCTTCTTCCCGCCCTTCGCGACAAGAGCTTTTGGCGGCAGGGTCTTGCTAGATCCGGTGGGGTTAGTCCTCATCCTCACGGAGCAAGCGGTCGAAATTCTCTGGCGGCATCCGCCGCAGCCGTTTGCTGAATTCGGGATCGAAGTGTCGATCATTGGGGTCGAGACCATGTCGGTCACTGGATTTACGGCCTACAGCGGCAACGAACTCAGTTATCTCTGACGCTTTCCGCGCTCGCTTCTGACCAGAATTAAGACGGATGCGCAATTGCTCCGACATGAGGCCTCCGATGTTTTTCGCTAAGCCTATAGGCGCTTTCGCCAATTTTCAAACTACCTGAACCGACGATTCGAGCATCATGACAAAGAGAGAACATGCGAAACGAAAAAATGACCTGGCGAGGATGGTGGGACTGCCTGGCCCGCTCCTGTGTCAATAGCAGCCGCGCTCGATGGCGAGGCGGCGCACCAGCGCCAGCACGTTGTCGATGGCGGGCGTTGGCTGGCCAGTCAACCGGCCGAGTTCCTGAACCGCCGTCACCAGCGCATCGATCTCCATTGGTCGGCCGCGCTCCAGATCCTGCAGCATCGAGGTCTTGTGCTCGCCGACATCGCCGGCCCCCTTGATACGGCGGTCGACATTTATCGGGAAACGCACGCCGAGACTTTCGCCGATCGCCTGCGCCTCCAGCATCATGGTGCGGGCAAGCGTGCGGGTTGCCTCGTCGGCAGCGATTGCCGCAAGCGTGCTGCCGGTCAGCGCGGAAATGGGGTTGAAGGAGAGATTGCCCCAGAGCTTCACCCAGATCTCACTTCGGATGTCGTCGCGAACCGGCACCTGCAGCCCTGCCGCAACCATCTCCGCAGCAAGCCGCGTGACACGTTCGCTCTTCTCGCCCGAGGGCTCGCCGAGCGAAAAGCGTTTTCCCTCGATATGGCGGACCAGGCCGGGCGCATCCACCTCAGCCGCGGGATACACGACCGAGCCGATGACGCGATCCGGCCCAAGCCGATCCCAGATCACTCCACCGGGATCCACAGCTTGCAACCGCGTGCCTTCGAGCGAACCGCCGATCATGTGGAAGTACCACCACGGCACGCCATTCTGCATGGTAACGACAGCCGTCCCCTCGCCCAGCAGCGGCGCGATCTGGTCGAGCGCCGGTGCGAGAGAATGGGCCTTGAGCGCCAGTACGACATAGTCCTGGACGCCTAGCTCCTGCGCTTGCGCGGCGGCCCTGACAGAGGCGACGGATTCATGGCCGTCTTCCATCAGGCGAAGTCCGGCCGCCTTGATCGCATCGAGATGAGCGCCGCGCGCCATGATCGACAGATCGACCCGGCCGGCCATGGCAAGTTTGGCCGCGAGATAGCCGCCGATCGCGCCGGCGCCAAAAATGGTGATCCGCATCATCATCCAGGCCCGGATTTGGCAAGCCGGGGTTTGACAAGACCCAGTTTGGTCGCGAGACCGATGCGCTGCAGCTTGCCCGTCGCGCCCTTCGGGATTTCGTCCAGGATCAGGACAATGCGCGGCACCTTGAAGTCGGCAAGCCGCATCGCGGCAAAGCTGCGGATATCGCCTTCGGTAGCGGCCATGCCCTCGCGCAGCACGATCGCAGCCGCGACCTCCTCCCCGAGCTTGTCGTGTGGCGTGGCGAAAGTGACGACCTGCGCCACCGCCGGATGGTCCATCAGCACGTCATCGACCTCGAGCGGCGAGATCTTCTCGCCGCCGCGGTTGATGATCTCCTTGAGCCGGCCGGTGACGCGCAGATAGCCGTCGCCGTCGAGCACACCCTGGTCGCCGGTATGAAACCAGCCATGCGCGAAGGCAGTGGCATTGGCGTCCGGATTCTTCTCGTAGCCCGCGGTGACATTAGGCCCGCGAATGACGATCTCGCCGGTCTCACCGGGCTTCAGCAATTCCCCGTCCAGCGCCATCACCGCCACTTCCGGTCCGGCGGCGGCGCCGACGCTGCCCGGCTTGCGCAGGCCTGGCGGCAACCGGTTCGAGGCCATCTGGTGGGCGGCCTCGGTCATGCCGTAGGATTCGATCACCGGACAGCCGAAGGTCGCCTCAAGCTCGGCCATCACTTGCGGCGGCAGCGATGCCGAGGACGAGCGGATGAAGCGAAGAGGCGCCGCTGCCAGTGCATCGGCATTGCGTGCCGCCCGAGGCAGGATCGCCTGATGCATGGTCGGCACGGCCGTGTACCAGCTCGGCCGCGCCTCGCTTAGCCAATGGAAGAAGCGCAGCGCGTTGAAGCCCGGCGTGCAGAAGACGCTGCCGCCGGCGGCGAGCGAGGACAGCACCGCCGCGATCAGACCATGGATGTGGAACAGTGAGGCAGCGATCGCCTGATGTCAGGCCGAGCGTCGCGCCGATATGGGCGGCCGAGGCGGCAAGATTGGCATGGCTGAGCGGCACCAGCTTTGGTCGTGACGTGGTGCCTGAAGTGTGCAGCAACAGCGCGATGTCGCCGTCCTCAGCCAGTTCGGGCGCAGCCGGCGGGCCGATCGGTTCGCCTTCGATCCTGAAGCTTCCGGCAGGCGCGTCACGCAGTGCTGCGAGCCTGAGCACCGCTATGCCCAGGCGCTCGGCAACGGCAATCGCCGGGCCGCTTTCGTCTTCGGCAACCAGGATCGCCTTGGCGCCAATGTCGGTCAGGTAGAAGTCAAGCTCGTCGGCCCGGTAGGCGGGGTTGAGCGGCGCCGTGGACGCCGCCGCGGCCACCGCGACAAAGGCAGTCGCCATCTCCGGCCCGTTCGCCAGCACGATGGCCACCCGATCGCCGCGGCCCAGGCCCAGCGCGTGCAGTTGCGCTGCCGTTTCAGAGATCAGGCGGCGCAGTCCGCCATGGGTGAGCGTGATCCTGTCGGGTGCCGAAATCGCCGGCGCATCGTCCGCTCCGACAGCAAGCCGTTCAATGATCGACGCCGCTTCAGACAACGCGAACCTCTAGGTCGCCGACGCCATCGATATGACCGCGAAGAACATCACCGCGAACAACTGCCCCGACGCCCGCCGGCGTGCCGGAAAGAATGATGTCCCCCGGCATCAGCGTGAAGAGCCCCGAGAGATAGCTGATCATTTCCGGAACTTTCCAAATCATCTGGTTGAGATCGCCGGTTTGTTTTCGCTCGCCATTGACGTCCAGCCAAATCGCTCCCTGGGTTGGATGACCGATCGAACTTGCCGGAACCAATGGCGTGCATGGCGCCGATGCCTCGAAGGCCTTGCCGACCTCCCATGGACGGCCCATGTCCTTCGCTTTACCTTGCAGGTCGCGCCGGGTCATGTCGAGACCTACGCCATAACCGAACACGCAGTCCAGAGCCTTTTCGGCCGCGATGTCCGTGCCGCCGCTCTTCAGCGCCACGACCATTTCGATCTCGTGATGAACATCGTTGGAAGCCGGAGGATACGGAAATTCTCCTGTCGTATCGAGGTTGTCGGGATTCTTCTGGAAGAAGAATGGCGGCTCCTTGTTGGGGTCGTGTCCCATCTCGACTGCATGCGCGGCATAGTTCCGTCCGACGCAATAGACCCGGTGCACCGGAAACATCTTGTCAGTTCCCGCCACCGGGATGCTGGGGATTGCGTTCGGTTCGATGACGTAGCTTGAGGTCGTGCCGTGCATGTTCACTGTCTTGCTCCTGCGTAGTATTCGACTTTGGCTTCGGCCCTTTCGATCAGTTCGGCAATCAGCAGGGCGAAGGCAAAAAGGATGATGGTCAGGGCCCAGAATTCGGCCATGCGGAAATTTCGCGAGAAGGTCTCGAACAGCGCGCCGTAGCCGACGATGGCGACGAGCAACTGGCCGATGACGACGCCCTTGACGCCGCGGATGAGGCCGAGGCGGATGCCGGCAAGGATCTCCGGAAGCGCCGCCCACAGGATGATCTTGGTATAAAGGGCCGGACGCGAGGCGCCATAGGAACGCGCCATCTCGATCAGCGACGGCGAGATGTGGCGGACCCCGGCGCGCGTGTCGAGTACAATGATCCAGATCGCAAACAGGAACACCGCCGCAACGATCGTCTGCTCGCCGAAGCCGAACAGGATCATCAGCACCGGGACGATCGCCGAGAGCGGTGCGCTTGAAAAGATATTGACCCACATGCCGAGCAGGTCGTCGGCGATCTTGACACGTCCCATCAGGATGCCCAGAGGCACGCCGATTACGATCGACAGGGCCATGCCCATGGCGAAGGCGCGAAGGGTCGTGACCGTCGCGCTCTGCCAGGACGGGGTCTGCACCAAACCGACCGCTGCAGCCAGCACGTCGCTAAACGGTGGCAGCAGAAAGACAAGGTCCAGCCGGCCGACGATTTCCCATACGACGCACCAGACGAGCAGGGACGCCATCATTGGTACTCGGTAGCCAAACAGGGTCATGACCGGTCACTCCACATACTGCTTCAGCCCCTGCCATATCTCCTCGACCGTATCGAGATAGTGCCTGTCGCGATGGATGCGCTCGGGGTCGCCGGAGCGATCGATTTCCGGTTCAATGATCTGCGACACCCGGCCGGGTCTCGGTGACAGCAAGACGATGCGGTCGGAGATGTAGACTGCCTCCTCGATCGAGTGCGTCACGAAGATGAAGGTCTTGTTCTGGTTGGTGCGCAGTCGGATCAGATCTTCCTGGAACTTCCGCCGATTCTGCTCGTCGACCGCCGAAAACGGTTCATCGAGGAGCAGGACGTCGGCATCGACCGACAAGGCCCGCGCCAGGCCGACGCGTTGGCGCATGCCGCCCGACAACTCGTGCGGGTATTTGTCCTCGAAGCCGGCGAGACCCACCTCAGCTATATAGCGGCGGGCGATCTCCTCACGCTCGGCCTTGTTGGTGCCGCGCAATTCAAGTCCGAAGGCTACATTGCGCGTCACGGTCGCCCAAGGCATCAGCGCAAAGTCCTGGAACACGAAAGCGCGTTCGGGGCCTGGGGCGCTGACGCGCTTGCCGTTGATCGCGACAGTGCCGCCATCGGCCCGTATCAGCCCCGCTATGATCTTCAACAAGGTCGTCTTTCCGCAACCGCTGGGTCCGAGAAGGCTGGTCAGCTTGCCCCTGGGAAAGTCGAGGTCGATGCCGCGCAGCGCCTCGACATTGCCGTAGGTCTTGGAAATTCCTCTCACCTCCACGATTGAATCGATCGGCGCGGGAACCGGCGACGGTCCATTTCGCAATGCGGTCGCGCCCATCTTAAGCACCTCTACTCTCCGGCCTGAAAACACGGACTTCCACCCACTGCAGAAAGACGAGCGTCAGGGTGGAAAGCGCAATGATCGAGGCAATTGTTGCGTACATCTCGGCGTAGTCTGCGCGCGAGCGGTGGAAGGTTATGAGGTCGCCGATGCCGGTCGGGGTGATCAGCAGCTCGGCGAGCACCACGCCAACGAACCCGGCAGCGACGCCGAGGCGCAAACCGGCAAAAATCACTGGACTGGCGTCCGGAAGAATGATCTTGGCGACGGTCTGCCAACGTGTGCCCAGGAATGATCGGCACATGACCAGCAGCGACTCGTTGACGTTGCGCACGGCCTTGTAGGTATTGAGCACGATGACCGGCAGCGCCAGGATCATGACGGCGAGCGTTTTGGCGGTCATGCCTATTCCGTAGACGAAGGTGACCATTGGAATGAAGGCGGCGACAGGTGCTGCCTGAAGCACGATGAACACAGGGATCACCAGCCATTCGCCGGTGCGCCACAGGCCACAGATCGTGCCGAGGCCGACACCCAGGAACGCCGACAGGACAACGCCGAGCAACAGCGGCTGCAGTGTCGAAAGATAGGCAGTTGCCAAGCTGCCGTCGGCGAGCAATCCGAAAAATGCGACGATGGTGTCGGAAAAAGTCGGAAAGGCGAAGCTGACGGGAATACGCCCGGCCACTTCCCAAATTCCCGCGAACAGAGCGATCGACACCAGCCTGAGCAGGATCGGCTGGTCCCAAGATGCGCCCGTTGCGCTTCGAGCCGATGGAGAAGCGAGGCTGGCAGCCTCGCCGTCGGTTCTGATGCTTACGGCCATCCGGCAGGCCGCCTATTTCTTGCCGAGCTTGGCGACGGCGCGGTCGATTGCGGAGACATCCCAGAAGTCCTCGACCTTGAGGCTCGCGGGATCGCCTTCGATCTGGCCGGCAAGGCTGAAGAAGGCAAAGTCGTCTTTGGCCGCATCCACTCCGCCGCCATTTAGCGCAAGGCTGCCGGCTTCCGCGGTTTCCTTGTAGTATTCGGTGATTTCGCTATCAGCCTCCGCGCCGAGATCCGGCAGCAGTTTGTACTTGTTGCGGAGCTCGACCGCTACGGTTGGATTCTCAGTTATTTCACGCGCGGTCTTCATCAGTTCCTCGACCAGGATGTCGACGTCGGCGGCGTTGTTCTTCAGATAGTCTGCGGTCGCGAAAAGCGCTTCGTCCGAGGCGCCGAGATCCTCGACCGGCAGGACGATGAACTTGCCGGGGGCTTCGGCCTCAAGCGCGCGCCTGTTGGCGGCATCGACGATCGACGCCTTGATGGTCCCCTGCAGCAGCGCATTGCGGCGAACCTCGGAACCCGGGACATAGCTGATGTTGCCGAGCTTGATGCCATGGTTTTTCGCCATCAGGAGCATGACCGCCTCTGTGCCGGAGCCGCGCGCCTGAACGGCGACTTCCTGCCCGTCCAAATCCTTCCATTCCTTGTAAAATTCGCTGTTGACGACAGGAAAGAAGCGCAGCGTCGATATCTGCGCAAAGATGCGGATCGGCACGCCAACCTTCTGGATCAAAGTATAGGGCGCGCCGATACCGACATCGGCCTGGCCGCCGACAATCGCCTGGGCAGCCAGATCCTCGTCATTGAGAACAATGAGCTCGACATTCACGCCGCGTTCCTTGGTGCGCTCTATCGCGGCGAGCGTCTGGATGGATTCTATACCGGGAAGGTCGCCGAATGCGATGCGCATGTCGCCCGCATTTGCGGCCGACAGGTGCGATGCAAATGCCAGAACCGCAGCGAAAGCGGTGGCAAGGACGGTACGTCCGGTCATGCTGGCCATTGTCATTCCTCCCGTTTTTGTAACCATTACCTAAATTGGTTAAGGCTGTGGAGCGGATTGGTCAAGGAGAAACTGCGCGATGACAGATGCGCGGGCCCAGAAAACTCGGCAGTTGACGGTTTCCGCTAATCGTTTTAACACCGGCAAAGGGAAATCATATGCGAATTGGTTAAATTGATGGACGATCCCGGTAATGGCGGCCACGCCGCCCTGGTTCAGCTTCAGGCCTATCTTGCCCAGATGGACCATGCCGGCGAGACACGGCTGCCTGCCGAGCGGGAACTGTCGGAGAGCCTCGGCGTATCGCGCGGCGATCTGCGCAAGGCGCTGGCGGTGCTCGAGAAGGACGGCCGCATCTGGCGTCACGTCGGCAGAGGCACCTTCGTCGGCAGTGGACCGGTCGAGGAGACGATCGGGATTTCGGAAATCGCCGGGCGCACGAATCCGGCCGACGTGATGCGCGCGCGCCTCATCATCGAGCCCGAGATTGCGCGCGAAGCGGCGCTGCACGCCACGCTTTCCGATATCGCCTCGATGCGACAATCGCTGGTGCAGATGCGGGAAGCCGTCACATGGCGGCAATACGAGAACATCGACAATCTGCTCCACCGGCAGATTGCGCAGGCGAGCCGCAACAATGTGCTGCTCGGCCTGTTCGATGTCCTGAACGCCGTGCGCCGAACCGTGGTGTGGGGACGTCTTCGTTCAGAAGGCGCCCGCCCTCCGGCAGACCATCACAGCTTCGCGGACCATGAACGGATCGTCGAAGCGATAGCCGAGCGCGACCTCGGCGGCGCGGCCGCGGCGATGCGGCTTCATCTCCAACAGGTCGAGCGGCGTTTGATCCCCGTCCGCGAAGCCGCCGAATAGCTTGGCTTTGCCACGCGCCGCGCCGCGCGTCCTTCTTGGACACGCGGCGCTGTTCGCAGTCATGTGCTAGGCGCCGTAGCCGATGATGCCCTTGATCTCGAGGAAGTCATGGATCGCCCAGTCGGCATATTCGCGGCCATTACCCGACTGCTTGTAGCCGCCGAAGGGCGCGAATGTGTCCCACTCCGGATAGTTGATCGAGACCTGCCCGGCGCGCAAGCGGCCGGCGATCTTGCGTGCGCGGTCGATATCCCCTGACTGCACATAGGCGGCGAGGCCATAGACGGTGTCGTTGGCGATCTTCACCGCGTCGTCATCGTCATCGTAGGACATGACCGAAAGCACCGGCCCGAAGATTTCTTCCCGCTCGATTTTCATGCCTGGTGTGACGTGGCCGAAGACGGTCGGCCTGACATAGTAGCCGCGATTGAGATGCTCCGGCCGGCCCGGACCTCCGGTGACCAGTGTCGCACCCTCGGCGATGCCGGCCTCGATCAGCCGCTGGATCTTGTCGAACTGGATGTTGCTGACCACCGGCCCGAGCTTGGTTTCTTCCGAGCGCGGATCGCCGACCTTGTGCGCCTCGGCTGTCTTCTTGGCGATCGCAAGCGCCTCGTCGTGGCGGCCGGCCGGCACCAGCATGCGCGTCGGCGCATCGCAGGATTGGCCGCTATTGCCGAAACAGGCGTTGACGCCCTTGCGCACGGCCTTCTCGAAATCGGCATCGGGCAGCACGATGTTGGCCGACTTGCCGCCGAGCTCCTGCGCGACGCGCTTGACCGTCTCGGCCGCTGTTTTGGCGACGATGATGCCGGCCCGGGTCGAACCGGTGAACGAGACCATGTCGACGTCGGGATGGCCGGCCATGACCTGTCCGACATCCGGACCGGTGCCGTTGACCATGTTGTAGACGCCCTTCGGCGTGCCGGCCGCTTCCATCACTTCCGAAAAGATGACTCCGCTGATCGGCGCGATCTCGGAAGGCTTTAGCACGACCGTGCAGCCGGCGGCGATCGCCGGCGCCACCTTGCAGACGATCTGGTTGAGCGGCCAGTTCCACGGCGTGATCAGCGCGCAGACGCCGATCGGCTCCTTGACCACCATGGTGGTGCCGCGCTTCTCGCTGAATTCGTAATCCTCCAGCGCCTTGATGGTGGACTCCATATGCGCCCTGCCCGCCCAGGCCTGCGCCTCGCGCGCCCAGGTGATCGGCGCGCCCATCTCCTGGCTGACAGCCTGCGCGATGTCCTCGTAGCGCTCGTTGTAGACTTCCAGGATGCGCTTCAGCAGCTTCAGGCGCTCGGCCTTGCTGGTCTGCGAGAAGGCCGGAAAGGCCGCCTTCGCCGCTGCCACAGCGCGATCCACATCCGCCTTCCCCCCGACGGAGATTTTCGTATAGGCCTCCTCGGTGGATGGATCGATCACATCCAGCGTTGCCGGCACTACGGGCGCGACCCATTTTCCGTCGATGAAGAAATTCAGGTGATTGCTCATGGGATATGCTCCGGTTTTTTGGAAGGATGGGGATCAGATCAGCCGGGCAGCATAGGGCAGTTAGCGCCGCGACGCAGGCTGATATGCGCCACATCGCCGACGCTGAATTGAAAACCTTCCGCCCGGCGTGGCGCATCGATCACCACTGGTATCCCCTGAGACAATTCGGCGTGCAGGCGCAGGGTGCGGCCGTGAAAGACGATGCTGCTCACCCGCACCGGCGCGGTGCCGGTCGCTGCTTCGGTCGTCGCTAAAAGATCCTCCGGACGCACACCGATGGTTCGCACCGCGCCTTCTCCGGGCGCTTCGCCGGTTTCCGACGTGGCTTCGAGCGGTAGGGCGCCGGCGCTGAAACGCAATCGATCGCCGTCACGGCCGACAAAGCGCGACTGCAGAAGATTCATCGTGCCGATAAAACTGGCGACGAATTTTGTGGCGGGCCTGTCGTAGAGCGTGGCCGGCGGTGCGATCTGCTCGATGCGGCCCTTGTTCATGACGACGATGCGGTCGGAGATCGAAAGGGCCTCGGTCTGGTCGTGGGTGACCATGACGAAAGTGGTGCCGAGCCGCGACTGCAGCCGCTTCAATTCGACCTGCATCTGTTCGCGCAGATGCGCGTCGAGCGCCGACAGCGGCTCGTCGAGCAACAGCACACGCGGTTCGCAGACAATCGCACGGGCGAGCGCGACGCGCTGGCGCTGGCCGCCCGACAATTCGAACACGCGGGCACCGAGCTTCTCGGCAAGGCCGACCATGTCGAGCGCTTCGCCGACGCGCTTTGCCTGTTCAGTCCCAGAAAGCTTGCGCAGCGACAGGCCAAAGCCGACATTTTCGGCGACGTCCATGTGCGGAAACAGCGCATAGTCCTGAAACACGGTGTTGACCGGCCGGTCGAACGGCCGCAGCGAAGTGATGTCACGGCCTTCGAGCAACACCCGTCCGCTCGATGGGCTTTCGAAACCGGCGATCACCCGCAGGCTGGTGGTTTTGCCGCAGCCGGAGGGTCCGAGCAAGGTCAGGAACTCGCCGCGGGCAATGTCGAGATCGACGGCGTCGAGACCGACGATGCCGCCGGGGAAAATCTTCGAGACCGCATCCAGCCGGACGAGAGGTTCAGGCGCCATCGCGAACCTCGGACGGCTTGGTCGTGTTGACCCAGAGAATCTGGCAGCGCTCGGCGCCCGGATTGCGGAAGGCATGCAATAAGGTGCTCTTGAAGGCGAAGCTGTCGCCGGTCTTCAGCCCATAGGTGGTTGAATCGACCACGAGTTCGACTTCGCCCGACAGGACGAAACCGAATTCGTGGCCGGGATGGGCGTAGGCTTCGACGGTGCCACCACCGGCTTCCACCGTCACCAGCATGCCGGTGAGCGTGGCGGCCGGCGGCGACAGCAGCGCCTTGGCGATGCCTTCAGATTTCACCGGGATCTGCCGACGGCTGTTGGCCCGCACGCAATAGAGATCGTTGCCGGCACCGTTGCCGTCGGCGATCAGCGCCGACGGCTCGATATCGAGAGCGGCGGCAAGCGGCCAGATCACTTTGACGCGAAGCGAGGACAGGCCACGCTCGATCTGGCTGAGCGCCCCGATCGAAACGCCGGCCTTGGCGGCAAGCTCGGCCAGCGAAAGATTGCGTTCCAGCCTAAGCGCCCGCACGCGCCGGCCGACCCGCACGTCGGCGTCGTCTTTCGGCTTTTCAGCCGCTTCGTTCAGCATGTCCATGCATACTTCCTCGTTTGCCAACGCTTTCCCTTCTCCCCGTTGTGGGAGAAGGTGGCCGAGCGAAGCTCGGTCGGATGAGGGGTGTTCCAGCTTGGCAAACCCCGCATTCCGTCGAGCACCCCTCAACCGTCTCGACGCTACGCGCCGATCCACCTTCTCCCACAAGGGGAGAAGGAAGAGCGAACTCAGCCGCCTGCCTTGACCTTCTCGAACATCTTGGCGAGTTCGTCATTCTGCTTCATCGGCCCGGTGAAGACGGTGGTCTTCAGCATCACTTCCGGATCGGACGGCAGCTGCAGCTTTTCCAGCTCCTCCTTCGGCACCGCGGCGAAGGCCGAGCTGTTGGAGCTGCCGTAACCATAGGCCTGGATCAGGTATTTTCCCGAATCCGTCTCCAGCCGGCTGTTGATGAAGTCATAGGCGAGGTCGACATTCTTGGCGTCCTTGAGCATGACGAAGCCGCACGCCCAGGTCAGCATGCCTTCCCTAGGCTTCATGAACTCGACAGGCACGCCCTGCTTCTTGAGCGAGGTGGCCGACGCGTTCCAGGTCATGGCGGCGACAAGCTGGCCACTCGCCAGCGCCTGTTCGACCGAGGTCATGTCGGTGGTGTAGTTCGAGAGCAGCGGGCGCTGCTCGCGCAATTTTTCCGCGACCTTGTCCATCTGCTCTGGCGTCATGTCGAACGGATTGACGCCGGCGAGAAGCGCCGCCACCACCGGCGTGTCGTGGACGGCGTCGATCGTCGCCATGCGCCCGGCGTACTGCTTGTCCCACAAAAGATTCCAGCTCGGTTCTGGGTTCTTCACCAGATCGGTGCGGTAGAGGATCGATGTGTTGCCCCAGTCCCACGGCACCATCCAGACCTTGCCGTCGCCGGCCTGCAGGTCGGGCAGGTTCTTGAAGACCGGAAAGATCGAGTCCCAGTTCTTGATGCGCTTGGTGTCGATCGGCTGCAGCAGGCCTTCCTTGTTCCAGCGCGCCACCTTGTCGTAGCACGGATGCGCGACATCAGGGCGGAAGCCGGCCTTGACCTTGGTGAAGGCGTCATCGTCGTCGCCGAACATCGAGGCCTCGACGCCATCGGGGTGTGCGGCGAGGAAGCTCTTGTTGAACTCGGGCAGTTCGTAGCCCGACCAGGTGAAATATTGCAACTTGTCGGCCGCAAGCGCGACGGTCGACGAAAGCGCCAACGCGAAGGCTGCCAATCCGCCTTGGACTGTCTTGCGATTTATCGATTTCAGGTCGAATGCCATTGCAGTTCTCCTCTTTCGGTTTCTTCTGGTTTGGACAGGTCGGCGGGCACCGGCCGTTGGGCGGCGGCGAGCCCGCGATGGCGCAGGATTTCGGCAATTGCCGCGATGACGAATGACACGGCCAGGATGGCCGTGCCCAGCGCCATGACGGTCGGCAGCGACTTGGGGAATCGCAGCTGGCTCCAGATGTAAAGCGGCAGCGTCGGCTCGGTGCCGGCGAGGAAGAAGGCGACGATGAACTCGTCGAAGGAGGTCAGGAAGGCCAGCATGAACGCTGACACAATGGCGGGCAGGCTGAGCGGCAGCATGACCCGTCTGAATGTCGTCCAATCGGAAGCGCCGAGATCGAGCGCGGCCTCGCGGATCGTCTTCGGGATAGCAGCGAAGCGGCTTTTCATGATCACCACCGTCGTCGGCAGCGCCACCAATATGTGGCCGAGCACGATGGCAGTGCGTGACGGCCCGAAGCCAATGAGGTTGACCAGTATCAGCAGCGAGATGCCGACGATCACGCCGGGGATCAGGATCGGTAGCCGCGCGATGGCGCTGATCGTGGCGGCAAGCGGCGAGCGGCCGTAGAGGTCCATATAGGACACTGTGATGCCGCAGAGCGTCGCGCCGGTGGCGGCAGTTGCACCGATGACGAGGCTGTTCCCAAGCGCGCCGGACAGCGCCGAATTGCCGAACAGCGTCGCGTACCATTCCAACGTGAAGCCTTGCAGCGGAAACGCTGCCTGGATCGAATTGTTGAAGGAAAACAGTGGGATCAGCAGTATCGGCAAGTACAGGAACACCAGATAGGCAAGGACATAGGCGCCCAGCCAACCGCCGCCCTGCTTTGCGTCGATACGCGCCGTGTTCATGTCCGGCTGCCAAATCTGCGGTCGGCGGAACGCACCATCAGCACCACGGCAAGGATGACCAGCATGACGGCGACGGCGAGTGCGGCGCCGAACGGCCAGTCATTGGCTTTGCCGAACTGGGCTTGGATCAGCGAGCCGATCATGGTGCTGGCAGGGCCGCCGACCAGCGCCGGAGTGACATAGTCGCCGACCGTCGGCACGAAGACGACGAGAGCCGCCGCCAGCACCCCCGGCATCGAGTTCGGCAGCACGACGCGCCGGAAGCTGGTGAACGGTCTGGCGCCGAGGTCGGAAGCGGCTTCGAGCAGCGATTTCGGGATCGTGTCCAGCGCCACATAGATGGGCAGGATAGCGAACGGCGCATAGGCGTGAGCCAGCGTGACGACGACGGCGGCGGGCGTGTTGAGAAACGCCAGTGTCGGTTCGGACCAGATGCCGCTTTCGACGAGCGCCGAGTTCAGCACGCCATTATAGGCCAGCACGATCTTCCAGGCGAAGACGCGCAGGAGATAGCTGGTCCAGAATGGCAGCGTCACCAGAAACAGCAGCAGCCCGCGCCGCCGCCCGGCATGGAAGGCAAGGTAGTAGGCGACGGGATAGGCGGTGACGACCGTTGCCAGCGTTACCAGGCCGGCAATGGCCAACGAGCGCAGCGTTACCGTCCAGTACAGAGGATCGGACGCCACCGTGATGAAATTCGCAAAGGTGAAACCGGCGCCCAGCAGCGAACCGTCATTGCCGCGAAAGGCGAGGAAAAGTACGAGACCAAGCGCAAACAGGATCAGGAAGAAGGTGACCAGCCCGCCCGGCAGCAGCATGGCCAACCGGAAACCCGTCGAGGACCGGGACTCCGGCAGTGGCTGCCTTGCAACGATGGTGGACATCGCATGCCCATCGGAATTTGAAATCCCCTAAAAGGTTTTTCATAATCATGAAACTGTCAAGGAGATTCCTACGCCGGTATGAAATCAGCGCTCGAATGCATCCAGCGTACGATACCAAGCGATCGTCGCGGCGACGCCGACCTGCCGAAAGACGTGGAACGGTATCGGCCGGATCGGCGAGACCGGGAACGGCAATTGCCTGGCGTCGCCACTCGCCAGATAGCCGGCAATGCGCTCGCCAAGCGCGGTCATCAGGCCGACGCCACGGCCCTGGCAGCCGACCACGGCCATCAGGCCCTGCTCGGGCTCGTGAATATGCGGGAGGTGATCCGGCGTCATCGCCACCCGGCCAAACCAGCGCTTTTCGATGCCGACGCCGGATAGCGCAGGATAGAGCCGGAGCAGCGCGCGCTCGAGATGCGCCCAGTCACCTTCGCTGGTCGGCAGCGCCATCCGGCCGCGCCCGCCGAGCACCAGCCGCCCGTCGGCACTCTTGCGGTAATAAACGAGGATGCGGCGCGAATCCGATACCGCCTGCCCCTCCGGCAGAATCCCGGCCGCCAGATCGGCCGGCAGCGGCGCTGTCGCGATCTGGAAGGAGTGCAGCGGAACGATCGTCTCGGCGAGACCGGGGAGCAGATCGCCGGTATACGCGTTCGTCGCCAGAATGACCGCCTTCGCCTGTAATTCGGCGCCGCCCTCCGTCGAGATACGCCAAAGGCCGGCGTTCTTATCGAGGCGCACCACCTTCTGGTGCTCGGCGATCTTCACGCCCGCGGCCGAGGCGATTCGTGCCAGTTCCGACGTGTAGGCAAGCGGATCGATCACGCCGGCGCGGCGGTCGAGCCAGCCGCCGAGATAGCCCTGCGCGCCGGTCAACGCGGCGATCTCGGTTTGGCTCAGAAGCCGGACATCGGCGCCGCGGTTCCGCCACTGCCGGTCCCTGTTCGCCGCCGCCTTCAGCGCCGTCTCGGTGTGCGCTGCCTGGATCCAGCCGTTGCGAACGAACGGCACCGCCAGTTTCTCGTCGCGGATCAATTCGAAGACGGCGTCCGCCGTCGAGGCGGCAAAATTGACGAGGATCTCGCCGCGTTCGGGGCCAAAATGCTCCAGCAGCCATTCCGGATCATATTTCAGGCCGGGGATCACCTGGCCGCCATTCAGGCCCGATGCGCCTTGGCCGATCTCGCCGGCTTCCAGAACCTGCACCGCAAAGCCGACCCGGGCTGCATGCAAGGCAGTCGACAAGCCCATGATGCCACCGCCGATGATGACGACATCGACGGGTTTACCGCCGACAAGCGCCTGGAGTGCGGCGGCCGATTGCGGCTTCTGCCAGATCGGATCGGAAAACGGTGCGGGCAAGGATCACCTGGAGTGCAGTTCGTTGTGAAAATCCTAGTCACCATTTCATAATTTTGAAAGCTCGTTTCCGCTTCGCAATCGGGACACGCCAAGGGCAATCACCGTCAAGCAGCGCGGAGATCGCCCGGACAGATTGACAAAACTCGCCTTGAGGACGGGATAGACCTTTGGCCGGAATTTGTTGAAAGTGCCGCCGCCGCTGGCCTTGTGAACCATTGGTCCGGCGGCGACGACCGTCGCAGCAGAACCAGACAGCAGAGGACCGTAGCCATGACGAACACCACTCTCCTGCCCAACGAGGGCCTCTTCATCGGCCGCGCCCGGACAAGCGATAGGTCCCATCCGCTGGTGGTCACGGTGCGCGACGGCACGGTGTTCGACATCACGTTGAGCATGGCACCAACCGTGCGCGACGTCTGCGAGATGCCAGACCCGGCAGGGTACGTCCAGGCGGCCAGAGGCGAACCGATCGGATCACTTGATGCGATCGCCGCCAACAGTTTCCAGGCCGCGCGCGATTCGCAAAAACCGTACCTGCTTTCTCCGGTCGACCTGCAGGCGGTCAAGGCGTCGGGCGTCACCTTCGTCGTCAGCCTGCTCGAACGGGTCATCGAGGAGCAGGCGCGCGGCTCGGCGGAAAAAGCCGACGCCATTCGCGCCGACATTGCCGGGCTGATCGGTCACGATCTGTCGAAGCTCAAGCCCGGTTCGCCGGAGGCGATGGAGATCAAGGCAAAGCTCATCCAGCGAGGCGCCTGGTCGCAATATCTGGAAGTAGGCATCGGCCCTGATGCCGAAATCTTCACCAAATGCCAGCCGATGGCGTCGGTCGGCTTCGGCGCCGATGTCGGCCTGCATCCGGTTTCCACCTGGAACAATCCGGAGCCGGAGATCGCCATGATCGCCGCCAGCAGCGGCAAGATCGTCGGCGCGACGCTCGGCAACGACGTCAATCTGCGCGACATCGAAGGGCGCTCGGCGTTGTTGCTCGGCAAGGCCAAGGACAACAACGCCTCGGCCGCGCTCGGCCCGTTCATCCGGTTGTTCGACGCGACATTTTCCATCGATGACGTGAAGCAGGCCATCGTGCGTCTAAAGGTCGAGGGCGAAGACGGTTTCTCGCTGGAGGGCGCCAGTTCGATGGCCGAGATCAGCCGCTCGCCGGAAGAGCTGGTCGCCGCCGCCATGGGTCCGCATCACCAATACCCGGACGGGCTGGCGCTTTATCTCGGCACCATGTTCGTGCCGTCGAAGGATCGCGGCGAAAAGGGCAAGGGCTTCACGCACCAGGTCGGCGACATCGTCACCATCTCGTCGGAGAAATTCGGCGCCCTGATCAACCGGGTGCGGCTGTCGCCCGACTGTCCGCACTGGACTTACGGCGCCAGCCATCTGATGCGCGATCTCGCCAGCGCCAACCTCATCTAGGTTCCCGCCCAGCCTGCGACGTTAGATTTCTCGGCGCTCGAATTGAGGGGCCTCGCTCGGAAAATATCAGCTAAACTGATGCAATCTGATGGGACCGCTGATGGCGCCTTGTCGCGCGCCGACTACCACTGGCAAATGGAGGCTTGCCATATGTCGAAAAAGCGGATGCTCTGATGCATCCAGGTCGGCGCTGGCAAAAATACGATCAGGGTTTGCCGTGATCGTCGTCGGAGGAGGAGGAAGTTTTCAAATGGGAGGAAATCAAATGCTGACAAGGCTACGACTCTTTGTATTCGGCTTGATCGTGGCGCTGGCCATTCCGGCGGCGGCACAGGCCAAGACCTTCTACTGGATTTCGCATGGCGGCCCGGCCGATCCGGTCTGGACCTACTTCCTCGCCGGCGCCAAGCAATGGGCGACGGACACCGGCAACACCGTCAACACCTCGTTCCACAATGGCGACGTGTCGTCCCAGCAGGAGGCGGTTCGCGCGGCCATCGCTGCAAAAGCCGACGGCATCACCACCACCAGCCCCGACCCGGGCAGCCTTATCGAGCTCGCTAAGGAAGCACGGGCGGCAAACATCCCGATCATCAACTTCAACACGCCCGATCCGAAGGCGGATTTCAACGCCTATGTTGGCGGCGACAACGTCACCTTCGGCAGGAACTGGGCGCAGTATCTGGTCGACAAGGGCCTGGTGAAAAAGGGCGATTTTGTCTGGATGCCGGTTGAAATCCCGGGCGCCACCTATGGCGTTCAGGAAGAAGAAGGCATCAAGAGCGTGTTCGAGCCGCTCGGCATCACCTATGAAATCACCGAAGCCACGCTCGACCAGGCCGAAGCGATCAACCGTATGGTCGACTACCTCACCGCTAACAGGACCAAGGTCAAGGCGATCATCGGCCTCGGCGATCTGGTGACCGGCTCGATCAAGCGGGTGTTCGACCAGGCCGGCATCAAGCCGGGCGAAATCCCGGTCGTCGGCTGGGGCAACTCGCTCGACACCACCCAGGAGGTGCTGACCGGCTACGTCAATGCCGCACAATGGCAGGATCCGCAGGCGACCAGCTATGTGGCGCTTTCGATCGCCAATATGGCCGCCAGCGGCATTCCGCCCGGCTTCGACGTGATCACCGGCGCACTCTACGAAAAGGACACTGCGCAGGTCTACGACGACATCCTGTCCGGAAAATAAAACCGCGATCGGGATGGTCGCGGCACGCCTGCCGCGATCATCCCCATCATTCCGCCGAGCCTCGAACCGCCTTACGCGGTGCCGGGCTTGGCCAGTCCCAACCATGTCGCGGGTCCAACGTGGAAAACAGTTCCATCATCCAACGCTCGATCGCCAGGCCGGAATTCGGGCCCTTCGTGCTGCTCGTCGTCGAGCTCGCCGTGTTCTGGGGGTTCAACCAAGACTTCCTGTCGCCGCAGAACATCAGCAACATATTGGCCTTCACGGTCGAGCTTGGCCTGATTGCGCTGGCGATGACGCTGTTGATGACTTCGGGCGAATTCGACCTCTCGGTCGGATCGCTGTTCGGCTTCTCGCCAGTCTTGATGTGGACGCTCTTCAACAGCGGCCTCACCTCGCTGGAAGCTGGCTTCGTCGTGGCCCTGCTGGTTGCCGCCTTCATCGGGCTGGTCAATGGCTGGTTCGTGACGCAACTCAAGATTCCCTCCTTCCTGGTGACGCTCGGCATGCTGCTGGTCGTGCGCGGCACCGCTCTGTTCGTCACCAGCGGATTTCCGCAACGCACTTGGAGCGCCGAAGGCAGCTGGCTTGCCGAGGCGCTGGTCGGCGATTTCTTCATCGGGCCGTTCCGCATCTACATGTCGCTGTTCTGGTTCATCGCAGCAGCGATCGCACTCGGCTACGTGCTGACGCAGAGCCGGACCGGCAACTGGATCCAGGCGGCCGGCGGCAACCCCAATGCGGCAAGGGCGCGCGGCGTCAATGTCAGCGGCGTCAAGATCGGCCTGTTCATCCTGTCGTCGATCATGGCCTCGCTTGCCGGCGTCATCAGCTCGCTGCGCACCTCGGCGGCCAACCCGAACAGCGGCACCGGCTACGAGCTCGAAGTCATCGCCATGGTGGTGATCGGCGGCACCGCGCTGACCGGCGGACGCGGCACCATTATCGGTACCGTGCTCGGCATCCTGATCCTGCGCGTGATGCGCAACGGCATCGTGCTGATCGGCGTGCCAGGGCTTGCCTACAACATCTTCATCGGCGCGATCATCCTCGGCATGATGGCGCTCCACTCATGGCTGGAACGCCGACATCAGGCGGGGACTTGAACCATGGCCGAACCGCTTGTCCGCATGGAAAACATCCGCAAGTCCTACGGGCGTGTGCAGGCGCTGGTAGACGCCAATTTCCATGTCAATGAAAGGGAGATCGTCGGTCTGCTCGGCGACAATGGCGCCGGCAAGTCGACGCTGATCAAGGTGCTGTCGGGTGCGGTTCCGCTGACCAGCGGCGACATCTTCATCCGCGGCAAGAAGGTGGACTTCCGCAGCACCAGCGACGCCATCGCCCACGGTATCGAGACGATCTACCAGGACTCGGCACTGGTCACGCAATTGTCGATCGCGCGCAATCTGTTTCTCGGGCGCGAGCCGATCAAGCCGCCGCGTTTCCTCAACCGCATGGACCAGGAAGCAATGAACGTGGTCGCCCGCGACCTCCTCAAGCAGGTCGGCATCTCGAAGAACATCCCGCCGACCACGCCGATCGGCTCGCTCTCCGGCGGTGAGCGGCAGGCCGTGGCGATCGCGCGCGCCATGCATTTCGACAGCGATTTGATCATCCTCGACGAGCCGACCAACAATCTCGGCGTCGCCGAGACGCAAGGTGTGCTGAGCTTCGTGCGCAGCGCCCGCGATTCGGGGCATTCCTGCATCTTCATCGCCCATAACATCCACCATGTCTTCCAGGTGGTCGACCGCATCGTCGTGATGCGCCGCGGCAAGGTGGTTGCCGACGATATCGATCCGAAGAACACCAACGTCGCGGAAGTCGAACGGATCATCACCGGCATGTCTGACAAGGAGATCCACGACGCCATCGTGCAGGGGAAGCAACCGCAGGGCTGAGTGGCCAGCTGGAAGCCGGGTTGGCCGTATCTCTGGCACAGGATCGCATCGGCTCCTATGACTGCGACAATGAAAGCCACCGTTGCGGACATCGCCAGAAGCTGCGGGCTGTCGACCGCGACGGTCGACCGGGTGCTGAACAACCGGCCAGGCGCCAGCGCGGCCAACCGGCAGCGCGTGATGGAGGCGGCCAAGCAGCTTGGCTATTTGCCGATCGTGGATCAGGTCACGCTGCCCTCGCGGCCGGCGCATCTCGAGTTCTTCCTGCCGATCGGCACCAATGCCTTCATGATGGATCTGGCAAATCATATCGAGGATTATGCGGCACGCCTGCCGCTTGTCGCCTCCTGCCGGATCCACAAGCTCGCAGGCATCTCGCCGAACGCGTTGCAGGCGGCGGTCGAAAACCTCTCGCTCAAGGCAAACGGCGCCGGCGTCATCGCGATTGATCATCCGAGAACGCGCAACATCCTACGCGAGATCGTCGAGGCCGGCATCCGCCTCGTCACGCTGGTGTCGGACGTTCCGGGCGCACCGCGATCGGCCTATGTCGGCATCGACAACCGTGTGGCCGGGCGCACCGCAGCGCTTTTGATGGGACGTTTCGTGGGCGGGCGCACGGGCCATCTGGCAATGGTCGTCGGCTCACGCTCCTATCGCGGGCATGAGGAACGTGAAATGGGCTTTCGCTCCGTGCTCAGCGAGGAATTCCCCAATTTGACCGTGACCAGCGCCGTCGAGATCAACGACGAGCCTGACATCAGCTACACCGCGACGATGAAGGCGCTGCACAACGAGCCGGAACTGCTCGGCATCTATTGCGTCGGCGCCGGGCGTTCGGGCGTGGCGAAAGCGCTGCTGGAAGCCAAGCCGCAAAGGAAGCCGGTGTTCATTTGCCACGACCTGACGAGGGCGACACGCGGCTATCTCGTCGACGATCTGCTCGATGTCGTCATCGACCAGAATGCAAGACTGATCGCCGAGCAATCGGTCATTCGCCTGCTCGGATCGATCGCTTCCTCGGCGCCCTATCTGACGCGAAAATTCATCGAGCCGCGCCTGATCTTCAAGGAAAACGTTCCGGTCCAGTGATGCCGCGCAAACGGCCATCGTCAGTTGCCCGAATGGCTAAAATTCGGTTGATACCGCAAATCTGCACATCTGCTATGCATCTTTCGTTGTTGCCGAATCATTGGGCAACCCGCTAGTTTCGCAGGTGTCGGCCATCTACTCCTCCCAGATGCGATGCCGACGCTGAGTGCGGTACACCTCCTCCCGTGCCGTATTCGAAATCAAGCCCGCTGCCACCTCCTCCCGGCAGCGGGCTTTTTTGTTCCGGCTCCGGATGTTGGGTAAAGGCTGAGGTCACGAAGATCACCGGAAACGTTGATCGGCGTCGAATGACCAATACGGGCGATGGTCACCGGCTTGTTCGGGAGCCGTCACCAGGGCTGATGCCGCCGGCATATTCGCCAGCAAGGGTGTTGCAGCCGCGATCAGCGGATCCGTCGGAATCCCGTCACACT
This sequence comes from Mesorhizobium sp. BHscii, assembly GCF_053848065.1. NCBI lineage: Bacteria > Pseudomonadati > Pseudomonadota > Alphaproteobacteria > Hyphomicrobiales > Phyllobacteriaceae > Mesorhizobium > Mesorhizobium sp. BHscii. The sequence continues at coordinate 190,384 of NZ_JBSPKW010000010.1, forward strand.
TGTCACTCTCACCAATTCGCTATCGGTTCTATCCTGCCTCACCAACAAGCAACAGGTAGCGCCGGGAATGGTTCGGCGACAGACCGGCAAAGGAGAAGCGCGATGACGGCTCGTCCGAACGGACAAAAGAGCATTCGGCGGCGCGGCTCGCAATGAACACGCTACCGATCGTTTCGCCGCTTGCGAGACTATCTGGCCGCAGCGCCCCGGAAAGATGCGATCAGGCCTTCCGCCATGCGGACAAATTGCGCGCTGGGGCCTTCGGCTCCGACGCTTTGAAGGCTGACACGGGCGCCTTCAAGCAGCAGCGACAATGTATCGGCGAGAAGCTCTGCCTGGCCGATGCCGGCATCCCGGCACAGGCCGACCAAACGGTCGCGCTGGGCCTGCTTGAGTTCCTTGATCACCCGACGGGCCGGATGGTCGGTCTCGCTCAACTCGATGGCGGCGTTCGCCATGTCGCAACCGCGGCCGTCCACCATCAGGCAATCGGCCGCCATCCGAACCCAGGCGTGCAGTTGCGCAAGCTTGTCGCCCGGATGCTCGGCCTCGAACTTTTGCCACATCGCGTTGGCGCTGCATGCGGTCGCCCGCAGGCACTCGATGACCAGATCGTCCTTGGACTCAAAATGACGGTAGAGCGTCATCTTGTTGGTACCGGCGGCCTCAGTGATCGCGTCGACACCGACGCCCTTGATGCCATGCTTGTGGAACATATCCCGTGCCGTCTCCAGGATGCGATCCCGGGGGCGGATGCGTTCCGCAGTGCCGTCTTCCATCAAAACCTCCTTGGTTCCGGGGTTTCCGAAAAATCCCTCGGTACACCTCTTGACTAGGGTGTTACCGGTCTGTAACTTCTAGATGTTACTTACTGGTAACACCCCCATTGCCTCGTGTCAATCTCGCAGGCGCCTGTGAACAGCCTCCGCCGAATCGGCCCAGGCATCAACTGCGCCCCAGGCGACTTTGGCCGCGAACAGGAAGAACACCCGATCTGCGGCGTCCACCGCAGATCGCAAGCCAGGAGCCGCTACGATGTCGCAGCGCAAAGATTTGACGATCGACGAAGTTGTGAAGGATCCGATGATCCGGATGCTGATGAAGGCCGACCGTGTCGACCCGCGCTCTTTCGAGACAATGCTGCGTACCCTTGCGGATACGCAAGGCCGCAGCCGCAAGGCGCCGCCTCGTTTCCTGGAAGACCCGGGGCAAAGCCGCAGCCGACGGCTGTCCAGAGTGGCCAAGGCCTTCGGCCAGGCGAGAGCATCGGGCGAGGCGTACGTGTCATGGTAAACTTCTTCATCCACCGACCGATCTTCGCATCGTCGATCGCCATCATCATGGTGCTCGCCGGGGCGATCTGCTATTTCCTGCTGCCTGTCTCGCAATTTCCCGACATCACGCCGCCGCAGGTCGTGGTCAGCGCCAACTACCCGGGCGCCAGTGCGCAAGTCGTGGCCGACACCGTCACGACGCCGCTCGAACAGCAGATCAACGGCGTTCAAGGCATGACCTATATGTCGTCATCGAGTTCCAATGACGGCTCGTCGACGATCACCATCACCTTCGAGGTCGGCTACTCCCTGAGCACCGCAGCCGTCGACGTCCAGAACCGCGTGTCGCAGGCGGCCTCCTCGCTGCCGGCCATCGTCAACCAGGGCGGCGTGACGATCAAAAAGCAGAATCCGAATTTCGTCCTGATCGTCAACCTCACCTCGCCCGACGGCTCCGTCGACCCGGTCGCGCTCAGCAACCTCGCCTACCTGCAAGTGGTCGACCCGCTTAAGCGCCTGCCGGGCGTCGGCGACGTGCAGATCTTCGGCGAGCGGCGCTATTCGATGCGCGTATGGCTCGATCCCGACAAGCTCGCCAATCTCGGCATCACAGCCGTCGATGTCCAAAACGCCATCGCCGAGCAGAATGTCCAGGTTGCGGCCGGCAAGATCGGGCAGTCGCCTGCGCCGGCGGGTACTGCTTTCGAAATGCAGGTCAACGCAGTCGGCCGACTGAGCGATCCCAAGGAATTCGGCGATATCGTCGTGCGCGCCGATGCCGCGAACGGTTCGTTGGTTCGGTTGCGCGACGTCGCGCGCATCGAACTCGGCGCCCTGCAATATTCGTCGTCGGCGTTCTTCGGCGAGGATCCGACCGTGGTGCTTGCGGTCTACCAGATGCCGGGTTCGAACGCGCTCGATCTGCAGCAGCGCGTCAAGGACAAGATGCAGGAACTGTCGGCCCGTTTCCCGAAGGGCGTCAGCTACGCTATGCACTACGATACGACACGTTTCGTTTCGGCGTCGATGCACGACGTGCTGGTTACGCTCAGCGAGGCGCTGGTCCTGGTTGTCGCGGTGGTGTTCATCTTCCTGCAGAGCTGGCGCACCACGATCATCCCGACGATTGCGATTCCGGTGTCGCTGGTGGCCACGCTCATCGTCATGTACATGTTCGGCTTCTCGCTGAACATGCTCAGCCTGCTCGGCATGGTGCTGGCGATCGGTCTCGTCGTCGATGACGCGATCGTCGTCGTCGAGAATGTCGAGCGCCAGCTGGAGGCCGGCCTCAAACCGGTCGCTGCCACGCGCGCGGCGATGGCCGAGGTCACCGGCCCGATCATCGCCACGACCGCCGTGCTGATGGCCGTGTTCGTGCCGGTCGCCTTCATACCCGGCGTTTCCGGCCGGCTCTACAACCAGTTTGCGCTGACGGTGGCGATCTCCTTCGGCATCTCAGCCTTCGTCTCGCTGACGCTCACCCCGGCGCTCAGCGCCGCCTTCCTGCGCCACCGCCCGGCAACGCGGTTCGCGCCGTTCCGCTGGTTCAATGCGGGCTTCGAACGGCTGTCACATGCCTATGCCCATGGTGTGCGCATCCTCATCCGCCTGCGCTGGATCATGCTCGGGCTGTTCGCGGCCGGGCTTGTCGCGACCTACTTCGTCTGGCAGCGCCTGCCCTCGACCTTCCTTCCGGTCGAGGACCAGGGCTATTTCTTCGTGGTCATCCAGTTGCCGGATGGGGCGTCGCTGGAGCGCACCGACGCGGTGGCCCGGAAGGTACGCGATGTCCTGCAGAACACGCCCGGCGTCGATATCGTCGGCTCGATCAGCGGCTTGAACTTCCTCACCAGTGCCGCCCAGTCGAACTCGGCGGTGGAATTCGCCATTCTTAAGCCATGGGACGAACGCGGCCCTGACCAGAGCGCCTCGAAGCTCGTCGCCGACGTGCGCTCGAAGCTTATGGAAATTCCGGAGGCCTTCGCGCTGAGCTTCGATCCGCCTTCGATCCCGGGCATCGGCACGACCGGCGGTTTTGAATTCCAGGTGGAGGATCTGACCGGTCGCGGCAGCGCTGCGCTCAACGACGCGACGCAAGCCGTGCTGGCCGAAGCGCGCAAACAGCCCGAGCTCAACCCGCAGCAATTGTTCTCGTCGTTCTCGACCTCGACGCCGCAGTTCAACTACGACCTCGACCGCAACAAGGCGAAGCTGCTCGGCCTCAGCCTGCCTGACGTGTTCAACACGCTGCAGATCTATCTGGGCTCGCTTTATGTGAACGACTTCAACCTGTTCGGCCGCACCTTCCGGGTGACGATCCAGGCCGACAAGGATGCGCGTGCGGGTGCTGCCGATATTTCGCGGCTCTATGTGCGCAATGCATCCGGCGGCATGGTGCCGTTGAGCACGCTCGGCAAGCTGGTGCCTATCGTCGGCCCGGAAACCGTCCCGCATTACAACAACAATGCGTCGGCCCTGATCAACGGCGGTGCCGCACCCGGCTTCTCCTCGGGCCAGGCGGTCGCCGCGATGGAACGGGCCGCTGCCACGGCACTGCCGAAGGATTTCGGCTACGAATGGACTGGCATCACCTATCAGGAGCTCAAGGCCGGATCGATCGCCTCGATTGTCTTCGGTCTCGCCATGGTCTTCGTCTTCCTGATCCTCGCCGCCCAATATGAGAGCTGGGCCATGCCCTTCATGGTTCTGCTCGCGGTGCCGCTTGCCCTGTTCGGTGCCTTTGTCGCCTTGTTGATGCGCGGCATGCAGATCGACGTCTATTCGCAGATCGGCTTCGTCATGCTGATCGGGCTGGCGGCGAAGAACGCCATTCTGATCGTGGAGTTTGCCCGGCGCCGGCGCGAGGAAGGTCTCAGCATCGTCGACGCCGCAATGGAAGCGGCGCGCCTGCGGCTGCGGCCCATCCTGATGACCGCCTTCGCGTTCATCCTTGGCGTGCTGCCGCTGATGTTCTCCACAGGTGCTGGTGCAGCGAGCCGCCAGTCGATCGGCACCACCGTCTTTGGCGGCATGGTCGCAGCGACGATCCTGTCGCTGGTGTTCGTGCCGGTCTTCTATGCGGTGATCGAGCAGCTGCGCGAGCGCGGCAGCAAGAGCGAACCCGTTGCCGAACCGACTGAACCAACTGCCGAGCCCGCTTTCGAGCGATTGGCCGAAGCGGCCGAATAGGATTGGAGAATTGATCATGCGTAAATGGAAAATTGCATTGGGAGCGGCCGTTGCCGTTGGGGCGATCTCGGTGGCCAGCGTTCACTTGCTCGACATGGGGAATTTCGGGCTCAACGCCGGTACGGCAGGAGCGGCAACGCCCGAACCCGCGGCGTTTGTCATGCCGGTGCCGGTGGTGAGCGTCGTCAAGAAGACGATCCCGATCTATCTCGACTATGCCGCCCGCACAGAGCCGATCCGCAGCATCACGCTGCAGGCGCGCGTACCGGGTTATCTGCAGGAGCAGGTCGCGCCCGACGGCAGCGATGTCAAGAAGGGCGACCTTCTCTACAAGATCGCTCCAGAGGATTTCCAGGCCGCCCTCGACCAGGCGAAGGCTCAGGTCCAGCGCGACGAAGCAACGCTCGACTATGCGCGTTCCAGCCTTGGTCGCGGCACCGAGCTCGCCAAGAGCGGATACATCGCCAAGGATGCGTTCGACCAGCGCACCAGCAGCTTGCGCGAGGCCCAGGCCTCGCTCGCCGTGAACCAGGCGGCTGTGCGGACCGCCGAGCTCAATCTGAGCTATTCCGAAATCAAGGCGCCGTTCGCCGGGCGCGTCGGCCGCAACCAGGCCTCGGTCGGAACCCTGGTCAGCGTCGCCGGCACTGTGCTCAACACGCTGGTGCAACTCGACCCGATCTATGTCACCTTCAACCCGAGTGAAACGGATCTGGTGCAGATCGAGGAAGCCCGCGCGGCGGGGCCCGTCGATGTCGACGTCCTGCTTCCCGGCGATACGGAGCCGCGCCAGAGAGGTCAGCTCACCTTCATCGACAACACGGTCGATCGTTCGACCGGCACCATCACCGCACGGGCGACGATCGGCAATGCCAAGTTCACACTGCTGCCGGGCCAATATGTTCGCGTCAGGCTGCACATCAAGCAGCAGCCCGATGCACTGATGGTGCCGCAGACGGCGTTGGGATCGAGCCAGCTCGGCAAATACCTCTACGTCGTCGGCAAGGACAACACTGTCGACCAGCGCATCGTTTCGCTCGGGCCGACCAATGGCGATCTGGTGGCCATCTCGAGCGGCGTATCGGAAGGCGACCAGGTGATAACAGGCAATCTGCAGAAGATCGGCCCTGGAATGCCTGTCTCGCCGCTGCCAGAGAAACCGGCCACCTGATACCCCCCATCAGGCCCGGTCCAGCGGCGCCCCCGGCTATGCCGAGGGCGCCGTTTTGCTGAAGCAGTTCGACAAGGCCGGCGACATCGGCGCGATCGGCCTTGGCCGCGGGCATGAACGCGCAATTGGGATCGGAGAGCCGGATCGAAATCTGCCCGAAACCGGGAGTCCATAGATACCTCTTGTTAGATTGTCGACAATCTGCTTCTCTGCTTCCGGCACCTTGTGGAGTTGAGGAATGGGGAAGCTGGATTTTGCTCCGATCGCGGACACGACAAGACGCGCCGAGATCGTGGCGTTGCTTCGGCGTGCAATCCTGACCGGCCAGCTGGAACCCGGGCAGAAACTCAACGAACTCAGGATTGCCGAGCAGATGCGGGTGAGCCGCGCACCGCTGCGCGAAGCGATGCGTGAGCTGGTCCAGGAAGGCATCCTGACCAGCATTCCTTACGCCGGAACCTTCGTCATTGATGTGACCGCCAAGGACATCGACGACGCCTATTCGCTCAACAAGGTTCTGGATGAGTTCGCCATCGAACTGACCTGGCCGCTTCGCGACCAGCGGTTCTTCGACGAGCTTGACCGGCGCCACGAGGCGGTGAAGCAGGCGACGCGCGACCGCGACACCACAAGGCAGATCGAAACGGCGCTGCAATTGCACGGCCTGATCCACGAATGGGCCGACAATTCGGTTCTGCTCGAGATCTGGCAGCGACTGACCAGCCGGCTGCAGATGTATTTCGCCCTGCATCAGCGGGCGCGCAAAGAGCCGGTGCCTGACGAAGACATCCACGAGACCTATGTGCGGTTGCTGAAAGGCGCCGACATGCGCGCCGCACAAAGCCACGCCCGCGAGCATATCGGCCTCGACTTCGAAGAACTGCTCGCCTATGCGCGCAGCCTCGAACAGCGCGACTCCAAGGGCGCCAAGGCCGATCGCGCTGGTCCGACGCGCAACCGGCCAGAAGCCAGCTGAGTCCACCGGCGCCAATTTCGGCTTCGTCAGGACATCACAGACAACGGACAGAGAAATTGCAGATCAAAACCATCAAGGCCTACCATGTCGTGCAGCCCTTCGTGGACGGGCCCTATCGTATGTCCAAGGGTCGTGTCGCCGACGCGTTCGACGCGGTGATCGTCGCCATCACCGCCGACAGCGGGCTGACCGGGTGGGGCGAAATGGCGCCGCTCGGCAATTTCTACTCGCCGGCATTCGCGGCCGGCACTCGCGCCGGCATCATCGAAATCGCGCCGCATCTGCTCGGCCACGATCCCCGAGCCTTGGCCAGTATCGGCAGGCTGATGGACACGGTGTTCAAGGGCCATCCCTACATCAAGTCGGCGCTCGACATGGCATGCTCGGATCTCGCGGCACGCGCCGCCGACATACCGCTGGTAACGCTGCTCGGCGGGCGCGAGAGCGAGACGGCAGAACTATACAAGGTCGTTACCCATGGCACGGTCGATGCGATGGCCGCACTTGCCAAGCGCATCGTCAAGGACGGGTTTCACCGGCTGCAGGTCAAGGTCGGCGGCAACGTCCATGACGACATCGAGCGCGTCACCGCGGTCGCCGCTTCGGTGCCGAAGGGCACCGTCATCTTCTGCGACGCCAATGCCGGCTGGACGCCCTATCAGGCGCGCCAGTTCACTGACGCGACGCGTGCCATCGACTACACGTTCGAGCAGCCCTGCACCACGATCGATGAATGCATGTCGGTGCGCCGCTCGCTCGACAAGCCGATGGTGCTGGACGAATCCGTCGCCTCGCTGGACGACATGCTCGACATCCACCGCAAGGGCGCGGCCGACGGGCTGACGCTGAAGATCTCGCGGCTCGGCGGCGTGACCAAGACGCGCCAGATCCGCGACCTTGCCGTCGATCTCGGCTTCATGATCACCGTCGAAGACACCGGCGGCGCCGAGATCGACACATCAGCCATGGCGCATCTGTCGCTGTCGACGCCGGAGGAGCGCCGGCTGCACGCCATTGCCTTCCACGAATGGGTGACGGTGCGCACCGCATCGAACATGCCGCCGGTTTCGGGAAGCCGCATCGGCATTCCGGACGGACCGGGCCTCGGCATCGATGTCGTTCCCGACCTGCTTGGCGCGCCCTTCTTCGAGGTCGGCAGTTAAGATACTGGAATGCGCCGATCGGGCATGCCGGTTGGCGTTACCTGTCGCGCGCTTCGTCGTTAGCGATAGACGCACCGGCAGCTGAGCCGCCATGAAGCAGCTTATCGCCGCACTTGCTCGCTTGCGAGAAGCGATGTCTCGGTCATCGCCGTCTGCATCCCTAGAGATCACCGCCTTCTGCTCCCTAGCTGACCGAGCAGCCAAGCAGCATGCCAAGGGTGCACAATCGAATCACACAATTGTGGAATGATGGCTGCCGAATTGCATGTTGAAATATTTTTCATTTAGAAATAGGAATGTTCAAAATGACTTCGACGCCGCGGCGCGGCAAGAGCTGGAGGAAGTGACATGGCCCATCCGCAATTTGCAGCGGAACTTTTGCAACGCGCTGAAAAGCAGGGGCCGATCACCATCGGGCTTGCCGGCGCCGGGCAGATGGGCACCGACATCGTCGTCCAGGTGGCGTTGATGCCGGGCATGCGGATCGGCGCCATTTCCGAGGTCAGGCCGCAGGCGGCGATCGATGCAGCGCTGCTCGCCGGCCACGACCGCTCGGACATCGTCCACGCCGGCAATGCAGCTGACATCGACCGCGCCATCGAGGCCGGCAAGATCGCGGTGACCGAAGATTTGCATGCGCTGGCTTCCGCCGGCCGTATCGACGTCATCATCGACGCGACAGGCAATCCCAACATCGGCACGCTGTTCGCGCTCGAAGTGATGAAGAACGGCAAGCATATCGTGATGCTCAACGTCGAAGCCGACATCACCATCGGCCGCTTTCTCAAGGAGGAGGCGCGCAAGGCGGGCGTCGTCTATACGGGTGCGGCCGGCGACGAGCCGGCCTGCACGCTGGAGATCATCGGCTTTGCCAAGAGCCTCGGCTTCAACATCATCGCCGCCGGCAAGGGCAAGAACAATCCGCTGAAGATCGACGCAATGCCGGCCGACTACGAGAAGGAGGCGGCCGAGCGCAACATGAATGCGCGCATGCTGGTCGAATTCGTCGACGGCTCGAAGACGGCGATCGAGATGGTGGCGATCGCCAATGCCACCGGCCTGGTGCCCGATGTGCCGGGCATGCACGGCCCGACCGCGACGCTGGAGGAACTCGCCAGCGTGCTTTGCCCGCGCGAGGATGGCGGCGTGCTGCATCGCAAGGGGGTGGTCGACTATTCGATCGGCAAGGGCGTGGCGCCCGGCGTGTTCTGCATCATCGAGACCCGGCATCCGCGCGTGCTGGAGCGCATGATCGACCTCAAGGTCGGCAAGGGCCCCTATTTCACGATCTTCCGCCCCTATCATTTGACCAGCCTGGAAGTGCCGCTGTCGGCGGCGCGCGCCGTGGTCTACAAGCGCGCCGACATGGAGCCGCTCGACCATCCGGTCGCCGAGGCGGTGGCGGTTGCCAAGAGCGACCTTGCCCTTGGCCAGTCGCTCGGCATGATCGGCGAGAACGACTATCGCGGCTTCGCCATGACCTGGGAGGACGCGCGCGCCCGCGGCGCCCTGCCGCTCGGCCTCGCCGAGCGGGCCAAGGTGGTCAAGCCGGTCAAGACAGGCGATTTCCTCACCTACGAAAACTGTGTACCCGACGATTCGATGGTGATAACCCAGATCCGCCGTCGTCTCGACCAGTCGGACGGACGGTTCGTTACAAACGCCGCCTGAATCCGCTGGATTTCCACCTGATGGACGATGTCGTAATCGGGATCGACGCCTCGACGACGGCCGTGAAGGCGATCGCTTTCACGCGCGACGGCGAGGAACTGTTCCAGGCGCGCGAAGCCTATCCGCTTTCAAATCCCAAGCCCGGCCATTTCGAGCAGGATGCCGAACATTGGTGGACCGCGCTGCTCGGTGCATTGAAGCAGGTCACTGAGGCGGTGGGCGCTTCGCGAGTGGCGGCGATCTCCATCGCCCACCAGCGCGAGACCTTCACCCTGATCGATCACGCCGGCAAGCCGCTTATTCCGGCGATCCTGTGGCTGGACGAGCGCGCGCGCCCGCAAGTTATCAGGCTTTCGGCTGAGCTCGGCCGCGAGACGATCCGCGACTGGAGCGGCAAGCCGCCAGACCCGACGCCCGCGCTCTATGCGATCGCCTGGCTGGCCGAACACCAGCCGCAAACGCTCGACGACGCAGCCGCACTCGTCGACGTGCATGGCTTCTTCGTCCACCGGCTGACCGCACATCTGGTCACCAGCACGGCAAGTGCGGATCCGCTCGGGCTGCTCGACGTCAGGAATGGCACTTGGCACCCTGAGCTCGTTACCGCCGCAGGACTCCGGCCGGACCAGTTGCCGGAACTGGTCGCGCCGGGCGCAATCTGCGGCGGACTTGTCGAAAGTGCGGCACGGCTGACCGGCCTGAAGGCCGGCACGCCTGTTGTCGCCGGCGCCGGCGACGGCCAGGCGATGGGCCTCGGCATGGGCGTTCACGCCGAAGGCAAAAGCTATCTCTCGCTTGGCTCGGGCATCGTCAGCGGCTGTTATTCCGGTAAGATCACGACGTCGAACGCGTTTCGAACGCTGGTCTCGCCGACCGGTTCGGGCTTCATGTTGGAGACCGTGCTGCGCTCGGGCATGCAACTGGTCGACTGGATCGTTCGCACGACCGGCTCGCCGTCGGCCGCAGCGCTGGAGAAGGCGGCGGTCGACGTTTCCGCCGGCAGCGAGGGCCTGCTTGTCATGCCCTATTGGGCCGGTGTCATGAGCCCCTACTGGGACGGCGCGGCGAGAGGCGCCATTGTCGGTCTGTCGCTTGACCATGAGCCGAAGCACCTTTTTCGAGCGGTTCTGGAAGGCATCGCCTTCGAGCAGGCCATCGCCAGCGAAGCAATGGAAACTCAAGCCGGCGGCAAACCGGCGGCTGTGATAGCTGCCGGCGGCGGCACCAACTGCGCCCTGCTGATGCGGATCATGGCAAGCGTGCTCGAGCGGCCGCTCTCCGTCTCGCCGGTCAACGAAGCCGCAGCGCTCGGCGCCGCCATGCTGGCGGCCTCCGCCATCGGATGGTTTCCCTCGCCGGAGACCGCGGCTGAGGCGATGGCCGCGCCGCCAACCAGGCATGTCGAGCCGGCCGACGTGCTGGTCTCCGGTTACCGGGCGCGCAAAGCGATCTACCGCGACCTCTATCAGGCGACGCGCGACATCCATGCCCGCCTCGAGGCGCTAAGCGAGGTTAGCGGTTGAGCAGGCCCTTGGCCGCATCCTCGTCGGTGATCAGAACCGATATCTTGGTGTTGGCGAGCGCCGCCCGCATGATGGCAATTTTTTCCTGCCCTCCCGAGACCAGGATGATGGCCGGGATGTCCGACAGGTCCTGCAGCGGATAGGCGCAGACCCGGCGGTTGACCTCATGGTCGACGAGCCGGCCCTCGGCGTCGATGAAATGGCATAAAATATCACCAACTGCGCCGGCCGCCTGCAATTCCTCGAGTTCGCTGGGCTTGATGAAGCCGTAATTGGCGATCGGGCTGTCGTTGGAAAATGATCCGACGCTGAGCACGGCGATGTTTGCCCGGCGCGCGCGGAAGACGACGTCCTGAACGCTGCGCTGGCTCATGAAAGCTTCGCGCTGCTCCGGCCTGTCAGCATAGACCGGCACCGGCAGCAGAAAGCACTCGGCGCCGATCTTTTCGGCGAATTCCCAGGCGCTCTCGGTCGGGTTGAGCGGCTGGGCATGGGTGAGGCCGCCCAGCATGGAAACCACCGTCGTCCTGGCGATCGGCCGCCGCGGCAATTCGTTGATGGCGAATTTCAGCGTCCTCCCCCAGCCAAGTGCGATGACATCGCCGGCATTCACATTGTCGGCCAGATAGGCGCCCGCGGCATGGCCGATCATCAGCGGCGTGTTGGTTCGGTCGGCGGCCGACGGCACCACAACCGCCTGGCTCAGTCCGAAACGCTGCTTCAGAGCCTCTTCCAGCACCAAGCATTCGACCACGCTGTCGCGGATGCGGAACTGGACGACGCCCTCCTCACGCGCGGCGGACAGGATGCGATGCACCTTGATGCGACCGATCCCGAGGATCTCCGAAATCCTCTCTTGCGTCAGCCCCTCGACATAATAGTGCCAAGCGGCACGCGCCTTCAGTTCGGCATCCGGGAAGCGCGAGGCCTTGTCATTCTCCGTCATCGCCATCTTTTTGCCCTCCCGCGGTCGTCCGAATCCTTAAATGCCATTCAAGTGGCGTATCCCACCAAGCGCCACGAAATCGTTCTGCGCTCCCAGGATTCAAGATTAATGACATCGACAGGATATCGTCTACAACGCGAGATGAAAGCCAAAATGGTGAACATTTACTTTGTCTTGGCCGTCTCGGCCTGCTCAAGCAGCCGAAACGAAGTCGCGGGATGAGGGCGGACCTGAAACGCGGCATTTCTTGCCCTTTCGTAAGGCAAACCGGCTGGCGGCGCAAACCGGCGTGGAATGATGCGGCGGGCCTTGACAATTTTCCGACGAACAGTTTAGCTGAACAAAATTGCACATTAAAGATAAATTGTTCACAGGGAGGTGCCTGGTGAGCAAGAGTGAGCCGACGACGCATCGCCGGATCGCTGATGGAGGAGACAAAATGGCTCTGAGCAACGGTGCAAGCGAGTTAAAGGCCGGCCCAGGTGCGCAGGCCGCGGCGGGCGTGAAGCTTTCGGCCCTGTTCGCCGGGACCATGGGACCGCTGATCGGGCTGGTGCTGCTGTGCCTTGCGCTGTCGCTGACCACCGACACGTTCCTGACCGTCCGCAACATCCTCAACGTGCTCGACCAGGTCACCGTGCTCGGCATCATGGCGATCGGCATGACGCTGGTCATCCTGATCGGCGGGATCGACCTGTCCGTCGGCTCCGTGCTGGCGCTCGCCGCCATGGTGATGGGGTTCGTCGCCCATCCCGACCATCTCAATCTCGGCATGCCCGCCGGCATCGTCACAGCGCTTGTCGTTGCTGGACTTTGCGGGCTGGTTTCAGGCCTGCTCGTGACCGTCACCAAGCTGCCGCCCTTCATCGCCACGCTGGCCATGATGTCGGTGGCCCGCGGTCTCGCCAACATGATCACCGACGGCTCGCAGATCATCGGCTTCCCCGACTGGTTCACTAGCCTGTCGATCATCCGCCATTTTGGCTTCCTGTCGGTCACCGTCGGCTTGATGATCATTCTGGCGATCATCTTCGCAATCTTCCTCAACTATCGCGTGACCGGTCGCAGCCTCTACGCGATCGGCGGCAGCGCCGAAGTCGCCAGGCTGTCCGGCATACCGGTCAAATCGCTGACCAACTGGGTCTATGCAATCTGCGGCGTGCTGGCCGGGCTTGCCGGCATCGTGCTTGCGGCACGGCTCGATTCCGTCCAGCCGAGCTCCGGCTTCGGCTACGAACTGGACACGATCGCGGCGGTGGTGATCGGCGGCGCCAGCCTGTCGGGAGGCGTCGGCTCGATCGGCGGCACCGCCATCGGCGTGCTCATCATCGGCGTGCTGCGCAACGGTCTGAACCTGCTCGGCGTGTCGCCCTTCATCCAGCAGGTGGTGATCGGCGTGGTGATCGCGCTGGCGGTGGCCACGGATACGTGGCGGCGCAGAACGCAATGAAGAATTCGCCAGGGTTGTCCGGGCGAAAACGGATCGGTGATCCGAACTGGGAGTTGTTCGGCCAAGGGCGCCGTGATGCGCCGGCAGAACAGATTGAACATCAACGGAGGAAACACATGCTGACCAAACGTTCATTGCTGCTTGCTGCCGCGGCCGTCATTCCGCTGCTCGGACTGTCCGAGACGGCATCGGCTAAGGAGGCCAAGAAGCTTGGCCTTGCCGTCGCCAATCTGCAGGCCGATTTCTTCAACCAAATCAAGCAGTCCGTCGAAGCCTACGGCAAGGAAAAGGGCATCGAGATCATCACCGTCGACGCCAAGGGCGATTCGGCGACCCAGGTCAGCCAGGTGCAGGACCTGATCACGCAGAACATCGATGCGCTGATCTACATCCCGGCCGGCGCCACCGCCGCCACCGTGCCGACCAAGACGGCCAAGGCTGCCGGCATCCCGGTCATCAATGTCGACCGCAATGCCGAGGGCGCACCCGGCGACACCTTCATCGCCACCAACAGCGTGGCATCGGCCAGGGCGGTGTGCGACTACATCGCCAAGCAGGCCGGCGGCAAAGGCGAGCTGATCATCATCCATGGCCAGAAAGGCACGACGCCCGAGGTCGACCGGTCGAAGGGCTGCGGCGAAGCGCTGAGCGGCTATCCCGACATCAAGGTGGTCGGCGAGCTGTGGAGCGAAGGCTGGCATCAGGACGAAGGCTTCAAGCTGACGCAGGACCTGCTGCAGTCACATCCCGACGTGTCGATCGTCATCGGCCAGGCCGATGCGCTGGCGCTCGGTGCCGCGCAGGCGGTCAAGGTCGCCAATCCCGGCCACAAGGTCTGGGTTGCCGGCTTCGACGGCGACGTGGCGGCGCTCAAGGCACTGAAGGGCGGCGTCTTCGACGTAACCGCGACGCAGCAGACACAAGGCATGGGCCGGCTTGCCGTCGACGCGGCGATCAAGCTGGTGGCCGGCGAAACCGTTCCCGCAGAACAGCTGCAGGACGCGACGCTGACCACCAAGGACAATGTCGACCAGTTCATCGCCAAGCATCCCTGACAATCGGTAACGGAACGATGGCCTTGGATCTCAGCCATACGCAGACCCTGCATCTGGGGCTCTTCGTCAGCGGCCTCTGCAAGAGCTATGGACCGGTCCAGGTCCTGGCCGATGCGAGCTTCGAGGTGCGGCCGGGAGAGGTCGTGGCGCTGCTTGGAGAAAATGGCGCGGGCAAGTCCACCGTTTCGAACATCATCGCCGGGTCGACCAAACCCGATGCCGGCAGCATCACATGGCGGGGGAAACCCTATTCCCCCGCCTCTCCCGCCGCGGCCATCGACGCCGGTGTCGGCATGATCCACCAGGAACTGAAGCTGCTGCCAGATCTTTCAGTCGCCGAGAACGTCTATGTCGGACGCCTGCCGATGCGCGGCGGCCGCATCGACCGCGCGGCTATGAATGCGCGGGCATCGGCCCAACTGAAGCGCCTCGGCCTCGATGTTTCGCCGGATCGCAAGGTGCGCACGCTGCGCATCGCCGCCCAGCAACAGGTCGAGATCGCCAAGGCACTGACGCTCAATGCCGAGCTTCTGATCTTCGACGAACCGACAGCAGCGCTTGGCAGCGAAGAAACGGAACTGTTGTTCCAGCAGATCCGCAAGCTCAAGGCGGAAGGCATGTCCTTCATCTATATCAGCCACCGGCTGGACGAGATCGCTGAGATCGCCGACCGCGTGGTGGTGATGCGCGACGGGCGCATCGTCGCCCGGCACGAGCGCGCCGACATTCCGGTGCGCACCGTGGTCGAGCAGATGGTCGGCCGCAGCGTCGAGCGGATGTTCCCGCCGCTCTCGGAACCGGGCAGCGAGACGTTGCTCGAAGTCGAGAACCTGTCCTCGCCGGAACGCAGTTTTCAGAATGTCAGCTTCTCGGTGCGGACCGGCGAAATCCTTGGCATCGCCGGCCTGATCGGCGCCGGCCGCACCGAACTGGTGCGGGCGATCGCGGGCGCCGATCCGATTTCGTCGGGGTCGGTGCGCGTCGCCGGCAAACCGGTGCACCTCAATGGCCCGGCGGCGGCGATCAAGGCCGGCGTCGTGCTGGTGCCGGAAGACCGCAAGGCGCAAGGCGTGGTGCTCGACCAGACCATTGGCGAGAATCTGGCAATCGGCAATTTCGACCATGTCGCGCCGAATGGCTGGGTGTTTCCGAAGGCGGTGCAGAAATTCGCCGAGGCCGGCATAAGCCGGCTCGGCGTCAAGGGCCGGCCTAACCAGGCGATCAGCAAGCTCTCCGGCGGCAACCAGCAGAAGGTGATTATCGCCAAATGGATTTCACGGCCGCCCAAGGTGTTCATCCTGGACGAGCCGACACGCGGCATCGATGTCGGCGCCCGCGCCGCGATCTACGATGTCATCGCCGACCTCGCCCGCTCCGGAATGGCGGTGGTGGTGGTGAGCTCCGACCTCGAGGAAGTGCTCGGGCTGTCGCATCGCGTGCTGGTGCTGAGCCGTGGCCGCCAGCGCGGCATTCTCGATCGCAGCGAAGCAAGCAACGTCGCCGTCATGGAGCTCGCCACAAGCTAGGACGTAACCGGCGATCGGGGAATCGGAACAAAGCGCAGCAGGTGGTATTCTCCCAAGCACCGGACCGCGCGGGGCGCCAGCCGAGGCTGGCGCCCCTTCATTCCTAGGCAGCACCGGCGGCTCAACAGGAAACATTTCAATGAAACTATTCGATCTTCATGGGGACGTTGCCATCGTCACCGGCGCCGGCAGCGGCATCGGGCAAGCAATCGCCATCGGCCTGGCCGAGGCCGGCGCCAATATCGCCTGTTTCGGCCATGCCTCGAAAGGCGGGCTGGACGAGACGGCGCACAGGATCTCGGAGCTTGGCCGCAAGGCACTGGTGCTGACCGGCACGGTGACTTCAGAGGCCGATCTCGCGACGGCGATCGAACGCACTGAAACGGAACTGGGCGCGCTGACCATCGCCGTCAACAATGCCGGCGTCGCCGCGGCCGAGCCGGCCGAGACGCTTTCGCTGGAGAAATGGCAGAAGCTCTATGACGTCAATGTCAGCGGCGTGTTCCTGTCGTGCCAGGCCGAAGCGCGCGCAATGCTGACGCGCCGTAAGGGCTCGATCGTCAACGTCGCGTCGATGTCGGGCTCGATCGTCAATCGCGGCCTGACCCAGGCGCATTACAATTCGTCGAAGGCCGCCGTCATCCATATGTCTAAGAGCCTCGCCATGGAATGGGCCGATCGCGGCCTGCGCGTCAACGTCGTCAGCCCCGGCTACACGCTGACGCCGATGAACAAGCGGCCGGAGGTCGCCGACCAGGTCAGGATCTTCGAGCGCGACACGCCGATGGGGCGCATGGCGGCGCCGGAAGAGATGGTGGGCCCGACCGTGTTCCTGGCCAGCCGGGCTTCGAGTTTCGTCACCGGCATCGATCTGATCGTCGATGGCGGCTTCGTCTGCTGGTAGGAGAAAAAATGCAGAAGCGATTCCAGGGTAAGACGGCGGTCATCACGGGCGCCAGCGGCGGCATCGGTGCGGCGATGGCCAGGCGCTTTGCGGCGGAAGGTGCTGCGGTCGTCGTCAGCGCCATCGACCCGCGCGTCGACGGAGTCGCCGCCGGAATGAAGGCGGAAGGCGCCAAGGTCGCATCGCTGCGCATGGACGTGACCAAGAAGGACGAGGTCGCCGCCCTCTACGATCTGGCCGAGCAGCAGTTCGGCCGTGTCGACATCTCCGTGCAGAATGCCGGCGTCATCACCATCGCCAGGATCGAGGCGATGACCGAGGCCGAATGGGACAAGGTGATGGCGGTCAACACCAAGGGCGTGTTCCTGTGCTGCCAGGAGGCGATCGCGCGCATCCGCAAGCATGGCGACGGTGGCAGGCTGATCAACACCGCATCCGGCCAGGCTCGCCAGGGCTTCATCTACACGCCGCACTACGCCGCCTCGAAATTCGGCGTCGTCGGCATCACCCAGAGCCTCGCCAAGGAAGTGGCGAAGGAGAAGATCACCGTCAACGCGATCTGCCCCGGCATCATCGACACCGACATGTGGGCCTACAACGACGCGGCATGGGGCAGACTGATGGGCGACTACAAGCCGGGCGAACTGATGGCCGAATGGGTCAGGAATATCCCGATGGGCCGCGCCGGCAGCGGCGAGGATGTTTCAGGGCTGGTCAGCTTTCTGGCCAGCAGCGACGCCGCCTACATCACCGGTCAGACCATCAATGTCGATGGCGGGCTGATCATGTCGTGAGCAACGGGGCAGGTTCACGCGTCAATCTGCTGATATAATCGGCAGGCGGCGAAACTGCAGCCGAATTGCGCGATTCGCGCCGCATTAGTCGTTGCGCGACATGAACGTTGGTATATATAATTTCATCCCATGAAAATGGCTTCGGTGACTGCCGACAGCCGACATCATGGAACCTTGATGGCTCGCAAGCTTGAGGGCGCCGCAAAACCGGCGATCGATCCGCGGATCACTGCTTCGGCAGCACGGCAGCCATGACGCGACCCCGCCCCGCACGACATCTTCATCGAATTGGGCATCATTGCGTCTGCGCCTACTTAGCGCCGACAGCAATTTGGTGCCAATGGACTTGCGCAACGACCAGCTTTTCCAACACAATCAAAAAGACGCAAGAAGGGAACGAACGATAACTTCCACCAGAGCTTGACAGGAGAACAGGCATGTCACTGCGGAGTATGATTTCGAGACTATCAATGGGAGCCTTAACACTTGCCGCGGCAAGTGCACTCGCGCCTTCGGCCCAGGCTGCGGCGCCAGAATCCAATGATCCGATCAAAATCGCGCTGTTCGACTGGACCAGCGTCAATCTGAACGCAAAGATCCTCGGCGGCATTCTGGAAAAGCTCGGATATACGGTGGAGTACCCGACCGCCGACTATCTCTCCAGCCTGACCACCGGACTTACCAATGGCGATCTCGCTGTCGCTCTGGAATTCTGGGACACGACTGCCGGCGAAGCCATGAAGGCCTCGGATGCGACCGGTCAGACCGAACGGCTCGGTAAGCTCGGGCCCAAGGCCAAGGAAGAATGGTGGTATCCCGAATACATGAAGGAGAAATGCCCGGGCCTGCCAAACTGGGAGGCGCTGAAGGACCCGAAATGCGCCGAAGCCTTCTCGACGGCGGAAACGGCGCCGAACGGCCGCTATCTCGGCGGTCCGGTGACATGGGAGGGTTTTGACGACGAGCGTGCCGCGGCGCTGAAGCTGCCCTTCACCGTCATCCATGCCGGCACCGATGCGGCGATGTTCGCCGAACTGGATTCGGCCTACCAGCGCAAGGCGCCGATCATGCTGTGGGTCTATTCGCCACATTGGGCGCCGGCCAAATACAAGGGCGAATGGGTCGAATTCCCCGCCTATACGCCGGAGTGCTACAACGACCCGAAGTGGGGCGTAAACCCTGAAGCGAAATATGACTGCGGCAAGCCGCATGGCGAGATCTGGAAATATTCCTGGGCCGGCATGAAGGACAAATGGCCGGTCGCCTACAAGGTCGCGAAAAACTACACGGTCGACACGGACGAGCTCAACAAGATGAGCGGCGAGATCGATCTCGAAGGCAAGACGCCGGAAGACGTCGCCGCTGCCTGGATCGCCGCCCACGAAGCCGACTGGAAAGCCTGGGCCGAGTGATCGCTCCAACTGGAAACTGCGAGACCCGGTCATTCATGGCCGGGTCTCTATTCCATATTCCAGAAAGACGACTGCATGGCCGATACGACTGAACAGGTGCTACAAGCAGCAGGCACGCCAAAGGATGCCCGCCCGATAAAACTTGCCTGCTACAATGTCTGGAAGCTGTTCGGGGCGAACGCGGCCAATTTTATCCGCCAGCGTGACGGCAAGGCCAGCATGGCGGAAGTCGCCGCGGCCGGGCTGGTCGGCGCGGTGCGCGCCGTCGACCTCGAAATCCGCCAGGGCGAGATCTTCATCATCATGGGGCTGTCCGGCTCCGGCAAATCGACGCTGGTGCGCTGCATGTCGCGGCTGGTCGAGCCGACCCATGGCAAGGTCGAGTTCGAGGGCAAGAACCTTCTCAAGATTTCCGATGCCGCACTGATCGAGCTGCGGCGTCACCGCATGGGAATGGTGTTTCAGAATTTTGCCCTGCTGCCGCATCTGAACGTGCTGGAGAACATCGCCTTTCCCCTGGGCATCCAAGGACAGGACCGGCCGACGCGCGAAGCACGTGCACGCGAGGTCATCGAGCTTGTCGGCTTGCGCGGTCGCGAGCATTTCTATCCGCGCGAGCTTTCCGGCGGCCAGCAGCAGCGTGTCGGCATCGCCCGCAGCCTCGCCACCAAGCCGGAAATCTGGTTTCTCGACGAGCCGTTCTCAGCGCTCGATCCGCTGATCCGCCGTGAGATGCAGGACGAGCTGATGCGGCTGCAGACCATGCTGCACAAGACCATCGTCTTCATCACCCATGATTTCGATGAGGCCATCCGGCTGGCCGACCGCATCGCCATAATGAAGGACGGCGAGGTCATCCAGATCGGCACGCCGGAAGAGCTGGTGGTCAATCCGGCGACCGACTATGTCGCCGAATTCACCCGCGACGTCGACCGCGCCAAGGTGATCTCGGCGCGAAGCCTGATGCGCGCCTGCGATGGCACCGAGCATGGCGGCGTGGTCGCGCCGGACGCCAAGATATCAAGTTTTTCGGCAAGCATTGTGTCGGCCGGCAAGCCGTTCGCGGTGGTCAACGGCACCGGCAAGCCGATCGGCGAGGTCACGCCGCAAGCCGTGATCGATCTTCTGGCCGGGATCGAGCGTCGCGGGGCTAGCGCATGACGGTGATGGCAAGCACCAGCGAGGCGAGATCGCGGCCGGTTCAGATCTGGCTGGTGGTCTGGGCCTGCGCCTTTGCCGCCGTGCTTACCGTGTTCCTGCTACAGGAGAGGCTGCCCTGGGCAGTCAACTATCCGGCCGGCGCAATCGTTTCCGTCGCCGACTGGGTCAGCGCGCTGATGAACCTGATAAAGTCGAACTTCTCCTGGCTGACGCGGTCGATCACCGCGGCGCTCGGCGTGCCGCTCGATTTCGCGCTCAATCTGCTTGCCAAGAATTTCAAGATCGGCCGTGGCGCGGATATGGTCGTCCTGCCGCGCCTGTCATGGGTCGGCGTCTGCATTGCTGCATTCCTGGCCGGCCGCGCCGCCGGCGGCTGGAAGCTCGGCGCGCTGGTCGGCGGCTGTTTCCTCTACATCGCGCTGTTCGGCCAATGGACCAGCGCAATGCTTACGCTCGGGCTGATCTCCATCGCCGTGCCGTTCTGCATCGTCACCGGATTGTTCGTCGGCATCTGGGCGTGGCGCAAGCCATGGGCTGAGAGGCTGTTGATCTCTCCTGCCCTCGATCTGATGCAGACCATCCCAACCTTCGCCTATCTGATCCCGATGCTTCTTTTGTTCGGCAACAGTCCGGTTTCGGCGATGATCGCGACGGCCATTTTCGCGACGCCGCCAATGGTGCGCGCGACGATGCTGGGACTGTCGCGGGTGCCGTCCGAGATCGACGATTTCAGCGAGATGGCCGGCTGCACGGCGCGCCAGAAACTGTGGCGCGTGCTTTTGCCGTCGGCGCGTCCAGCGCTGATGGTCGGCGTCAACCAAGTCATCATGCTGGCGCTCAATATGGTGATTATCGCTTCGATGATCGGCGCCGGCGGCCTCGGCTACGACGTGCTTTTGGCGCTGCGCGCGCTGAAGGTCGGCGAGGCAATGGAAGCCGGCCTTGCCATCGTCGCGCTGGCAATCGCGCTCGACCGGCTGAGCCAGGCGATCGCGCGCAATCACGCGCAAGGCCATGTTTATCAGGAGGTGAGCCCGAGCTTCTGGCGCCGCTACCCCAATCTGACGCTGGCCATCGCCGTCCTTGCCGTCACGACGCTGCTTGGCCTGTTTGTGCCGGCGTTCGCGGCGGTGCCGAAAGCGATCACTTTCACCACCGCCCCGATGTGGAAGACAGCGGTGAGCTGGATCACGATCAACTTCTTCGACACGATCGAAGCGTTTCGCGTGGCGCTGATCCTCAATGTGCTGAACCCGGTGCGCGCCTTCTGCGAGGGCTTCCCGTGGCTGGGCGCGGTGTTCCTGCTTGGCCTTGCCGGTTACCAACTCGGCGGCCTGCGCCTCGCCGTCCTGGTCGCCGCGCTGACCATCTTCTGCGCGGTGACCGGCCTGTGGGAAAAGACCATGGCGACGGTCTACCTGTGCGGCATCTCGGCCTTCATCGCTTGCCTGATCGGCATCCCGATCGGGCTGATGGCTTCGCGCAGCGACCGCGTCGAGAAGGTCGTCACGCCGGTCATCGACACGCTGCAGGTGCTGCCGTCGTTCTGCTTCATCATTCCAGTGGTGATGCTGTTTCGCGTCGGCGACGTGACGGCGATGATCGCCACGGTCGCCTTCGCCGTGGTGCCTGCCATTCGCTACACCAATTACGGCCTCCGGCAGGTGCCGCCGGCACTGATCGAGGCGGCAAAGGTATCGGGCTGCACCAAGCGCCAGACGTTCCTGCGCGTGCAGCTGCCGCTGGCGTTGCCCGAGATCATGCTTGGCGTCAACCAGACGATCCTGATGGCGCTGGCGATGATCATCATCTGCGCCATGGTCGGCACGCGCGATCTCGGCCAGGAAGTGTTCATTGCGCTGTCCAAGGCCGATTCCGGCCGCGGCATCGTCGCCGGATTGGCCATCGCCTTCATCGGCATCATCGCCGACCGGCTGTTCAACGCCTGGACGGCGAAGGCACGGGCTAGGCTGGGATAGCCGGAAAATAGAGGGTCGCGCGCCCCGCGAAACGGCAGCTTGCACAGAAGCTGTCCTTGCCAAGCTGATCGCAAAAATGTCTGCATCAGGGCCGTGTATGGACGGCTCTCCGTTGGCAAGGGTTTATTTGAGCATTTTGCAGTTGCTGGTTGGTGCGGCCATGTATCCGACCTGTAAGTGCGGCTTTTCACGCGCCG